>NZ_JBHWBP010000313.1:0-9122 GCF_042735575.1 Streptomyces sp. NPDC059564
CGAACTCCCCGCCCCATCTCGCCGGACGCGTCTGTTCTGCATACGGTACCGAGGCCGGGCAGGGTGGGGTTCCGCCGCGGGGGCAGCGGCGGCCCCCGCGGCCGGGGGAGCGGCGGACGGCCGCTCGGGCTCGGTCGTCCCGGGGGTGGGTGCCAGTGGCTCGGGACCGGCGTTCGGGGGCGTCGGCCAGGCCGGCTCCGGGGCGCCCCGGGGCGCGGACGCCGCCGCCCGGGCGGGGTCGCCGGCCGTCAGCGGGTCCGGGTGCGCCGAGCGCGCGGGGTCGCCGGCCAGCGGCGGGTTCCGGTGCGCCGGGTAGCTGGCCGTCGGCGGGGCCAGGGGCGCCGTCGGCGGGGACTCGGCGGGCGGTGTCGCCGGCTGCGCGGGGGTGGCGGGGCGGCGGGGCGGCGCGGTCGGGGGGTGGTAGGTGCCCGTGGTGGTTGTGGTGCGCGTGGGGTACATCGTTGCCTCCGTCATGCGAACAGCCGGCGCCAGGTTTCCGGGCCCGGGTAACCGTCGGCCGAGGCGCCGCGCCAGCCCTGGGCGCGCTGGAATGCCTCGACGTTGCGGCGGTCGGCCTCGCTCCAGCGGGGCCCCGGGCCGGACGTGTAGTACTTGCCGAAGCCCTTCTTCAGCAGCTGGCGGCCCATGGCGACGAGCGCCGGATGGGACTGCCCCGGCCTGAAGACCGCCGGCCCCGGGTACGCGGGCACCCCGGCGGGCCCCTGATGGCCGGTCCGCGTCGGCGGGATGTCCTTGCCCTGGCGCTGCACCAGCAGCCGCCAGGTGTGCTCGCCGGGGATGCCGTCGGCGTCGGCACCCGTCCAGCCCTGCGCCTGCTGGAACGCCTGCGTGGCCAGCCGGTCGGAGTCACTCCACTTGTTGCTCGCGCCCTTGGGGTAGAACCGCAGGCCGCCGCGCCCGATCAGCATCTTGCCGAGTTCGGCGACGTACGGGTTGTCGGCCCCCGGCCCGAACTTCGCCGCGCCCGGGTAGACCGTCGTGTTCGGCGGGTTGGGGCCCGGCGCGGGCACCTCGGGCACGATCCCGCCCGTCACCCCGTTGTACCGGTACGGCAGGTACTTCTCGGAGTTGTTCCAGTACCCGTACGGCGTCGCCTGCCTCCGCGTCGTCGGGCGGGTCTGCTCGTAGGCGATGTAGTGCGTGCGCGTCTCGTCGACCCAGCCGCCGAAGAGGACCACGTGCGAGCCCTTGTTGGGGTCCGCCGGGTTGTGGAAGAGCAGCATGTCCCCCGGCAGCAGCTCCTCCTTCGTGATCTTCGTCGCGAAGGTGTCGAGGCTGCCGGTCCACTCGTTCGTACCAAGGTTCCAGGCCATGGAGACGTAGCCCGAGCAGTCCTGCCGGTAGCCGTCCGTCCAGTACTCGGACATGCTGTAGGGGACCTGGGCGTCCAGCCACAGCTTCGCCCGGTTGATGATCGTCGTGCGGTCGATGCGCCGCGCGAGCGCGGGCGCGCCGGGCCGGCCGCCCGGCGGGCGTCCGGCCGCGGGACGGCCGTGCAGCGGGGCCCGGCCGCCCTGCGGGGTGCCCGGGTCGTCCAGAGCCACCGGCCCGGGACCGGGCAACGGCTTGCTCACGGCCAGCGCGGCCGACCCGCCACCGCCGAGGACCACTCCGGCGGCGGTGGCCAGCACCAGCGCCCGGCGGGCCCCGCGCACGGCGGGGTGTCCGCCGTCGCGGAGCCCTATGGCCCGCCCGCGCGCGAGGGCGCGGCGCCGCTGCGTGCACCCCAGGCACACGCAGTCGCCCGCGGGCTCGTACTCCTCGAAGGCCGGCATCGGCATCGGTGTCGGCATCGGCACATGCACCGGAGGCTGCATCGTCATGCGGTTCCGTCCACTCCCCTGCTCGTCCACTGGGCAGCCGCGCACGCATCTGGCGGGGCATCAGATGCGACTCGACCCAGACATATCGTGCACGACAAACCCCCTAAACATGGGTTAATCGGACAACGCGGGCGCGGCTGGTCACGAGCACCTCTGGAGGTGGGGTAGAGTTTTCCCTGTCACCAAGCGCCGCTAGCTCAGTTGGTTAGAGCAGCTGACTCTTAATCAGCGGGTCCGGGGTTCGAGTCCCTGGCGGCGCACAGACAAGAAGAAGTCCCCCGCGGCGAAAGCTGCGGGGGACTTCTTCGTCGTGCCACCAAACCGCCGGGCCACTACGCCGGCGTGGTCGGTTTGGCTCCGGCGCCCGTCAGGTAGGCGGAGACCACCACGTTCGCCGAGTACTGCCGGGCCGTCTTGTCGTAGGTGCCGCCGCAGGTGACCAGCCGCAGTTCGGCGCGGCCCTTGACCCGCGGCCCGTACGCCTGGTGCGGGTCGAAGCCCGCGCGCTCGTAGACCCGTACGTCCTCCACCGTGAACTCCGCGACCGTCCCGTCCGCCCGGGCCACGCGGATCTTCTCCCCCGCCTTGAGCGTGCTCAGGCCGAAGAACACCGCGGGCTTGGACTTCGTGTCCACGTGGCCCACCATCAGCGCCGTCCCGGCCGCGCCGGGTGCGGGGCCCGCGCCCCACCAGCCCACCGTGCCGGGCAGCTCGTACGGCGGCGGCTCGATCGCCCCGTCCGTGTCCAGGCCCCGCGCGATCACCGGAGCCTGCACCCCCATCGCCGGTACGTCGATCCGCGCGGGCATCGCCGCGGAGAGCGGGACCCGCGCGGCCGGAAGGCCCGGTCCCGCCGGTCCGCCGGCGCCGCCGGGAGCCGTGGGCGGCACCCCGGTGATCTCCTTGCCCCACGCCCACAGCACGAGCACCAGCACCGACCAGGCGGCGAAGGTCAGCAGCCGGCCGCCGGCGGAGGCCTTGGCCTCGCTCATCCGCCGTTGCGGCGGCGGCGCAGGGTCAGGGCCCGGCCTGCGACCGCCAGGCTGGCGGCCGCGGCCAGCACGGCGCCGATCACGGTCTCCCGCAGCCCGGGGCCGTCCCCGCCGTGGCTCTTCTTGGCGGCCGCGGCGAGCCGGGTGGTCTCGGCGACCTGCGCGGACATGCCGCCGCCGCCCGCGTGGACCGGCCAGACCGGCGAGTGGTGGGGATCGGGGCGGTGGTGGTCGCGCTCGCGGATCTCGATGGAGCCGCGCAGGCCGTCGTCACGGCCGTCCCCGCCGCCGTCACGGCCGCCGCACTTCACCTTGATCTCGTGCCAGCCGGTCCGGGCGTGCGAGCTGATCATCGTCTCGCCGTGGAGGGAGCGGCGTTCGTCGCGCCCCGACGTCAGGTGCGCCTCGGAGACGAAGACCGGGGAGAGGGCGATCGCCCGGTCGCCGTCACAGCCACGGACCCGGATCCTCACCTGCGCCCCTGGTTCGACCGGGTTCGGGTCCGCCGAGACGCCGCCGCGGTCCCACTCGTTCGCGAGCGCGGCGGGGGCGGTCACGATGGTGGCTGCCGTCAGGGTGACGGCCACCCCCGCGACACGGAGTGCGATCAGAGAACTGCGCATGGTGAACCTCCTCAACAAGGAGATTCACGCGCGACGCGCCGCTCCGCATCCGGAGCGGCGCTCTCTTGGCCCGTCTGTGTCAGCCGTACGCGCTAACGGCCCGCCCGGACGGCCCTAGACCAGGTCGACCAGATCGGCGATGGAGTCGACCGTCTTCGTCGGGCGGTACGGGAACTTCTCGGTGTCCTCGACCGAGGTCAGGCCGGTCAGCACGAGGAAGGTCTGCATGCCCGCCTCCAGCCCGGCCAGGACGTCGGTGTCCATCCGGTCGCCGATCATCGCGCTGCTCTCGGAGTGCGCGCCGATGGCGTTCAGGCCCGTACGCATCATCAGCGGGTTGGGCTTGCCGGCGAAGTACGGCTTCTTGCCGGTCGCCTTGGTGATCAGCGCGGCGACCGCGCCGGTCGCGGGGAGCGGGCCCTCGGTGGAGGGGCCGGTCTCGTCGGGGTTGGTGCAGATGAAGCGGGCGCCCGCGTTGATCAGCCGGACGGCCTTGGTCATGGCCTCGAAGCTGTAGGTGCGGGTCTCGCCGAGGACCACGTAGTCGGGCTCGTGGTCGGTCAGGATGTAGCCGATGTCGTGGAGGGCGGTGGTCAGGCCCGCCTCGCCGATGACGTAGGCCGTGCCGCCCGGGCGCTGGTCGTCGAGGAACTTGGCGGTGGCGAGCGCCGAGGTCCAGATGTTCTCGACGGGCACGTCCAGACCCATGCGGCTGAGCCGGGCCTGGAGGTCGCGCGGGGTGTAGATGGAGTTGTTGGTCAGCACCAGGAAGGGCTTGCCGGACTCGCGCAGCCGCTTGATGAAGGCATCCGCTCCGGGGATCGGGGTGCCCTCGTGGATGAGGACCCCGTCCATGTCGGTGAGCCAGGATTCGATCGGCTTGCGCTCTGCCACGGGACTGTTCTCCGCTCTGCGGGGAGGCCTCTGACCTCGGAGACCTCTGGTCTGTACCACCCTAGCGGCCGAGGGCCGTGGACGCGGCGGGCGTCCACGGCCCGGACAGGCCCCGGGAGGGCGGGCGGGTCAGCCCAGGGTGACGTTGTCGACGGTCCAGTACCAGTTGTTGCTGCCGCTGTAGCGGAAGCGGACCTGGACGTCGGTGGCGCCGGCCGGGACCTGGAGGGCGATGGACTCGCCCTTGGCGACGGCGTCGGCGGTGTAGTTCTTCACGACGGTGGCGGCGCCGCCGTTGTAGGAGACGAGGACCTGCGCGCTCTGGCCGGCGTCGTGGCGGTAGTGCGTCTGGAAGGCCAGGGTGCGCGTGGTGCCGCCGGTGACGGGCCACTTGGGGGTGATGAGGGTGGAGTCGAAGGAGCCGGTGTGGCTCTTGTCGTCCCACTCGTCGGAGTCGGCGACGGCGAAGACGTCACGGGAGCGGACGTTCAGCTCGCGCCACTGGTCGCGCTGCGACTGGCTCCAGAACTCGTCGGTGGCGAAGGCCCATCCGGCCCACTCGGTGACGCCGCCGGTGCCCATCTTGGAGTTGTCGACGGCCCAGCCGGCCGGCGGGGTGTGCGTGAACCCCTTGGTGGCGGCCGGGATTCCGGTCTCGTCCACGCGGGCCTGCAGGTTCGGGCGCAGGGTGTCGAAGGCGTCGTTGTCGGGGGCGTTCAGCGGTACGCCGTCCAGTCCGGCCGAGGGGACGCCGACCTGCGCGAGCGCGGTCGCGGCAACGTCGACGAGCCGTACGTCGTCCCGTACCGAACCGGCGGGGATCCCGGCGCCCTTGGCGATGACGAAGGTGCCGCGCTCCTGGATGGTGGAGCCGCCGTGGCCGCCGGCGTCGGTGTGGCCGTGGTCGGTGGTGACCAGGACCTTCCAGTTCTCCTGGGCGTAGGTCGGACGGTTCTGAACGGCGGTGAGGAGCTGGCCGACCATCACGTCGACGCGGGCGATCGCGTCGAGGTACTGCTGGCTGGCGGCACCGTAGGAGTGTCCGGCCCCGTCGACCTGGCCGAAGTAGACGAAGGCGGCGTCGGGGTTCTGGCCCTGCAGTTCGGCGGAGGCCGCGGCGGCGATCTTCGGGTCCTCGCTGCCGTAGCCGTCGCGGTCGCCCTTGAGGGAGAGGCGCTTGTCGACCTTGGGGGAGAAGATCGGGCCGCCCGCGTCGGTGGAGGTGATGGGCTCCCAGTCGGCGGCCGCGTAGGTGTTGAGCGTCGGCTTGGCGTTCTCGATGCGGGTCAGGAAGTCCGGGTAGGCGGCGTAGTTCTTGCCGGTGAAGGAGTTGTCCTTCACGCCGTGCTTGTCGGGCCAGACGCCGGTGGCGATCGTGGACCAGCCCGGGCCCGAGGAGGTGGCGGCCATCGGGCTCGCGTAGAGGGTGCTGCGGGCGGTCAGGCCCTGGGCCATCAGGCCCTTGAGGTTCGGGGCGTTGGCGGCCTTGACCCGGTCGAGGACCGTGCCGTCGATCCCGATGACGAGGACCTTGTCGGTGGTCGCGGTGGGGGCGGCGACGGCGGTGTGGGCGCCGAGGGCGGTGGCGAGCAGGGCCGTGGCGGTGGCGGCCACGGCGAGGGTCCGTCCGGACAGGACAGGGGACACGTACTCCTCCAGGAGCAAGTGAGCAGGCAGGGGGCAGGAGCGAGGCGCTGGGGTGGTGCGGTGTTCCTGTGGTGCCGGTGGTGCTGGTGGTGCCAGTGCTGTGGGTGGTGCCTGTGGTGCGGGCGTGCGACGGGTCCGGACCGAGGGGCCGCGAGGCTCCTTCGGTCCAGACCCGTTATGCACTCGTCACTCTTCCGGTCGTGGGTGACCGGAAGGTGTCGCGTCAGCTGCCGGTCGCCGACTTCCACGCGTCGACGTAGGCGGTGAGGTTCTTGTCGATGTCGGCCCAGTCCGGCTCGAAGATCTCGACGCCGCCCAGGATCTTGGTCAGCTCGACGGCGTTGGCGTCGGTCGGCTTGACGTCCGTACGGGCCGGGAAGCCGCCGCCGACCTCGCTGACCAGCTTCTGGGCCTCCTCGGCGAGCATGAAGTCGAGGAGCTTCTTGCCGTTCTCGGTGTGCGGGGCCTTGTCGACCAGGCCGGCCGCGTACGGGAGGGCGAAGGTGGTGGGCTTGCCGCCGTCCTTGGCGGGGAACCAGATGCCCAGGTTCGGCATGGACTTGGACTGCGCGAAGTTCATCTGGACGTCGCCGTTGGCGACGAGCAGCTCGCCCTTGTCGGTCTTGGGCGCGAGCTTGCTGGTGGAGGAGGACGGGCCGACGTTGTTGGCCTGGAGCTTCTTCAGGTACTCGTTCGCCGGCTCCTTGCCGCCGAAGTCGTGCATGGCCTTGATGAGCACGGCCGTGCCGTCGCCCGCCACGCCCGGGGTGGAGTACTGGAGCTTGCCCTTGAACTTGCCGTCCAGCAGCTCCTCCCAGGTCTTGGGGGCCGTGGGGAGCTCCTTCTTGTTGTAGACGAAGCCGAAGTAGTTGTTGACGACGGAGGTCCACTTGCCGTCCGCGGACTTGTCCCCGCCGTTGACCTTGTCCGAGCCCTGCGGCTTGTACGCCTGGAGCAGTCCCTTGCCGTCGGCCTGCTGGATGAAGGGGGGCAGGGTGACGAGCACGTCGGCCTGGGTGTTGGTCTTCTCGCGGACGGCGCGCTGCACCATCTCGCCGGAACCGCCCTCGACGTACTTGACCTCGATGCCGGTCTTCTTGGTGAACTCGGCGAAGACCTTGTCGTACCAGCCGTCGCCCTTGTCGCTCTTGAGGCCGTCGGCGCTGTAGACGGTGACGACCTTCTCGCCGCCCTTGGAGCCGTCGGAGGAGGCGGTGGAGCCCGAGCCGCCGCAGGCGGTCAGGGAGACGGCGAGGGCGAGGCTGCCGGTGACGGCGGCGGTGACACGGAGCAGGATCTTGCTGGGCATGGAACTTCCTTACGGGGAAAGGGAGTCAGCGGGGGTGGTGGGGAAGGTCAGCGGTAGGAGGCCCTGGTGCGGATGCGGGAGACGGCCAGCAGCACCAGGAGGGTGGTCGCCATCAGGACCACGGCCACGGCGGAGCCGCTGAAGAGCGAACCGCGGTCGGTGGCGGTGAAGACGCGGACCGGGAGGGGCATCCAGTCCGGGGGGTAGAGCATCATCGTGGCGCTCAGCTCGCCCATGGACAGGGCGAAGCAGAGCCCGGCGGCCGCGGTGAGGGACGGCAGCAGGAGCGGGAGTTTGACCCGCCACAACACGTAGCCGGGACGGGCCCCGAGGGAGGCCGCCGCCTGCTCGTAGGCGGGGTCGAGACGTACGATCGCCGCCGAAACCGACTGATAGGCGAACGCCGTGACAAGAATCGTGTGCGCCAGGATGACGATGGAGCTGGTGCCGTTGAGGAGCACCGGCGGCCGGCTGAAGGCCACGAGCACGGCGAGGCCCACGACCACGGACGGCACGGCGACGGGCAGCATGAACAGGGCGTCCAGGCTGCGCTTCCCGTGCTTCCTCAGCCCGGCGGCGGCCAGCGCGGCCCAGGTGCCGACGGTGAGCGCGAGCAGGCTGGCGGTCAGGGCGGTGACCAGGGACGTCGTGAGGGCCTGGAGGGATTCGCCCTGGACGGCGGAGGCGTAGTTCTCGGTGGTCGGGCCGGAGGGGAAGGCGCCGGACCAGTGGGTGGAGAAGGAGGCGGCCACCACGACGAGGAGGGGCAGGGCGAACAGGGGCAGGAAGAGGAGTCCGAACAGGCCCCAGGCGGCCCAGCGGCCGCTCTTGCTATGCACCAGCACGCTTGCCCACCACCCGGTAGAGGCCGAACAGGCCGACGGAAATCGCGATGTTGACGACGGCGACCACGCAGGCGGCCGCGTAGTCGGATTCGAGGATCGCCTTGCCGTAGATGAGCATCGGCAGGGTCGTGACGTCCTTGGCTCCGGTGAACAGGACGATCCCGAACTCGTTCAGGCACATGACGAGGACCAGGCTGCCGCCCGCCCCGAGGGCGGGGAGGGCCTCGGGGACGATCACCTGCCGGATGATCCGGGCGGGGCGGGCGCCGAGGCCGGCGGCCACTTCCAGCTGGGCGGTGTCCAGCTGGGAGAAGGCGGCGAGCAGCGGGCGCATCACGAAGGGCGTGAAGTACGTGATCTCCGCGAGGAGGACGCCCCAGGGGGTGGCCAGGAAGTGGAAGGGGCCTTCGGAGACGCCGAAGGCGTCGGTCCAGGCCCCGTTGGCCATGCCCACCGTTCCGTAGATGAACAGGAGGGCGAGGGTGATGAGGAAGGAGGGGAAGGAGAGGAAGACGTCGATGAACTTGGCGACGGCCTTGGCTCCGGGGAAGGGCACGAAGGCGATGATCAGCGCGAGCGTGAAGCCGAGGACGAGGCAGCCGGCGGTCGAGCCGACGGCGAGCCACACGGTGGTGCCGAGCGCTTCGCGGAAGGCGGTGGAGGCGAAGACGTGGGAGTAGGCGTCGAAGGCGCCGCCGCCGTTCTCGGGGCTGAAGGACTGCTGGACGACCAGCGCGAGGGGATAGAGGAAGACCAGCGCGAGCACGATCACCGGGGGCAGGGCCCACACGCTGCGCGGCAGCCCGCGGGGCGCCACCGGGGCGATGGCACCGGGGCGGACGCGCTCCGCCCGGCCGGGTGCCCCGGCCGTCCCGGGCGCAGCGGCGGCGGCACCGAGCCCCGCCGGCGATTGAGGCGCGGGGTCCGGGGCGGAGCCCCCGGCCTCCCCCGGTCTCTTATACACAACA
>NZ_JBHWBP010000314.1:0-1277 GCF_042735575.1 Streptomyces sp. NPDC059564
CACCGGCGTTGCCCGTCGCCCTACGTCCACCGTACGCGCGCGGCGTCGGACCTTCGCGACCAGCTGGGGGCCGTCAGGGCGCCGCGCCCGGGAGGCCCAACCCCCATGATCGCGGGGCCGCGATGGCCCCCTCGTCGGGCTGTCCGGGCCGGCGGCAGGCCTCCCGGGTTTTGGGCTTTCCGGTTCTGTGATCTGCTGGAGATGTCGTCGGACCGTCGGCTGCCCACGGTGCACCACCGCCAGCGGTGTGGCACGGGTGGCCGAGGCGGCCGGGGCGACCCGCGTCCTTGGGAGGTTCCCGTGCCGCACCTGCGTCCGGCCCCTCCGGCACCCACGCGGCCCGGAGTCCTGCTGCCCGCGCGGGACCTGGCGGTCGCGTGGTTCCTGATGGTGCTGCTGGCCGCGCTGGCGTGGGTGCTGACCATCGGCCAGTCCCGCCACATGGGGATGGAGCCCGGCACCATGGGCCTGGCGCTCCCCCTCTTCCTGCTGCTGTGGGTGGTCATGATGGCGGCGATGATGCTGCCGTCCGTCGCACCCGTCGCCATCACCTGGGTGCGCTGGATCAGCCGCCGTTCGTCCGGCCCTGCCCGCGCCCTGAGGATCGCCGGGTTCGTCAGCGGCTACCTCCTGGCCTGGACCGCCTTCGGGCTGCTCGCGTACGGCGCCCTGGCCGCGACCGGGCACCTGGTGGACAGCAGTCCCGGGGCGGGCCGCTGGTTGGGCGCCGCCGTGTTCCTCCTCGCGGCGGCTCAGCAGTTCGGGCCGCTGAAACGAGTCTGTCTGCGTCACTGCCGCAACCCGATGTTCCAGCTGCTCCAGTACTCGCGCTACCGTCCCTGGGCGAAGGACCTGCGGGTGGGCACGCACCACGGGCTCTACTGCGTCGGATGCTGCTGGGGCCTGATGATCGTCCTGATCCCGCTCGGCGTCATGAACGTCGCCGCGATGGCGGGACTGGCGGCCGTGATCTTCCTGGAGAAGCTCTGGCGGCAGGGACCCTGGCTGGCCTGGGCCGTCGGCCTCGTCTTCCTCGTCCTGGCCGTGCTCGCCCCCTTCCAGGACTGGCTGCTGCCCGGCCTGGAGACATCCGGTCCCCCCATGGACCGGATGGCCGGCTGGACCGGGTGAGGACGACTAGCCGGTCGAGAGCTGTGGGTGGTGCGAATCTCCAAGATCGGCACACTCCACGGGCAGGCCCGGGCTTTCGCCCACGTGGCAGCGGGGAACGCCGCCCGTCTGCACGGCGACGGCTGGATCCGGCTCACGGCCGCGCT
>NZ_JBHWBP010000314.1:1287-9060 GCF_042735575.1 Streptomyces sp. NPDC059564
GTGGGTGGTGCGAAAATCCAAAATAGGCACACACCACCGGCAGGCCCCGGCTTTAGCCCACCTGGCAGCGGGGGGAGAAATGATATGACCCGTGCGGCCGAGCGCCTGTACCGACGTCCGGCGGGACCATCGCCGACCGTGCTTCCCGTCCGTACGGGCCGCGAGGAGGCGAGGAGATGTCTGAGACGGCGGCGACCGTTCCGAAATGGCACGCGGCCGGCGACTGGTTCGATACGTGCAGGTGCAACGTTCCCTGTCCCTGCTCGTTCGCCCAGGCGCCCACCTACGGTGAATGCGACGGCGTCCTGGCCTGGCACATACGCGAGGGCAACTACGGCGACGTACGACTGGACGGCCTCAATGTGCTGATGCTCAGCTCCTTCGTCGGCAATGTGTGGGCCGAGCACACCGATACGTTCGCCGCGGTGTTCCTCGACGAGCGAGCCGACGGAACGCAGCGCGAAGCACTCCAGATGATCTTCGGCGGCCAGGCCGGCAGCTGGCCCGCCGAAATGGTGAGCATGATGGACGCCGAAATGCGGGGCATGGACTTCGCCCCCATCGAGATCGAGGTCGACGAAGACCTCGGCGGCTGGCGGGCCACGATTCCCGACCGGGTCGAGGCGAGCGCGCGGGCGCTCACCGGACCGACGACTCCCGAAGGCGCCCGAGTCCAGTCGACCAACCTTCCGGGCTGCGAGACCGGGCCGGGGCAGACCGCGACCTGGGGCCGCTCGACGGCGGACCGCGCCGACGCCTTCGGTTTCCGCTGGAGCCGCGAAGGCCAGTCCAGCAAGCACATCACCTTCGACTGGACGGGCCCCGACTGAATCGTCTGCTCCCGTACGGCGGACGCCGACTGCTCGGTACAACGCGTTGCGCCGAGCAGCGTCAGGCTTCGAGCGCCCCCGATCCCAGCCCCCCGCACAAGAAGGAACCCAGACGGACACCCGCGGGATCAACTACAGATGTGCACATTCAACCATGGTTGATTACGCGGGTTCCAGCCACTAGGGTCTCGTTCCAGCGATCACCCAGCCCCACTTGAGACGCACCGGCAACGACCGGTCAGAGGCGACCGCTTGACCGACCGTCACTCCTCATCTCACCCCGGGCAACGGGGCTCGGCACCGCATGCCGAGATGCCGGCTCGCCACCCCTGGAAGAGCACGTCACCAGGCGGAAGACGCCGGCACCACGGCTGCGCAAAGAAACTGACCATTCCTCAGGGGGAAGAGCGTGAGCACCATCACCCACAGGAGTCATCTGCAGACTCGTCCACGGGCCCGTCTCGGCACCGGCGCCTGCGCCCCATCGAGCGACCGCGTCCACGAGGCGGCGGAAGATCTGTGCGGAGCGGTCTTGGGCTCGCTACGGCGCCGGGACCAGCGGGAGAAGGGGCTGCAATACGTCCAGGGGCTGCTGGCGACCCCCGGCCGCAAGTCGATCCGCAATATCGCGCAGCAGATCGGAGGCTCCGCCACCGACCAGAGCCTGCACCACTTCATCGCCGGTTCCACCTGGGACTGGCGGCCGATCCGCATCGCACTGTCCCGGTACCTGGAGCAGTCCTGCCCGTTGACCGCGTGGGTGATCCAGCCGATGACCATCCCGAAGGGCGGCGAACACTCCGTCGGGGTGCGGCGGCAGTACGACCCGCAGCGCCGGCAGATGTTCCGGGGGCAGCAAGCCTTCGGAATCTGGTTCACCTCCGCCCATGTCGTCACTCCGGTCGGGTGGCGGCTCCACCTCCCGGAGGAGGAGGCGGGTGACGGCTCCGGAGAGACGTACGAGGAGTGCGCGGTGACCGGCATCCTGGAGGCCGTCCGACAGGTCGGACTGCCGCCCCGGCCGGTTCTGCTGGACATTCCCGGCATCGGCACCCGCTCCACGATGAACCGTTTCGCCGACGCGAAGCTGCCGGTGCTGGCCCGGATCGGCCCGGACACCCGGCTGCTGGTGACCGACCCGGCGCTGCCCGGCCACGGCGCGGGCGCCCTGGCCGCCTCGGAGGTGCTGCAGAAGGTACGAGCGCTGCGCACTCCCGCCGAATGGGCCGACCCGGCGCACCCGGGGCGGCGCCGCGCCACGCTGGTGGCCGCCGTACGCGTGATGATGCCGGACCCCGCACCCACGCGGCGCCGGCACCTGACCCTTCTCGGCGAATGGACCGACCCGCACCGTCCGCCCTCGCAGCTGTGGGTGACCGACCTGTCCCAGCCCGCCCCGCGCACCCCGGCGGCGCTGCTGCGGCTGACGAAGCAGATGGGGCGGGTGTCGGCGACCTCCGCGCGCAGCGTGCAGGACGTGGGGCTGCGGGACTTCGCGGGGCGGTCGCTGTCCGGGTGGCACCGGCACGTGACGATGGCCTCGGTGGCGCACGCGGCGCGCTGCCTGTCCGAAACCGGCGTCTCGGCCGGGGCGGGCCTCGCCTAGGACCGGCGGGCAGCTCCCGGGTTCCGGCCCCGGCCCTTCGGACCCGGGGCCGGTCGTACCGCTCCCGCCGGACAGGAACCGGCTGTCCCGGGCCGCCTTCCTTCTCCACCGTGACCGGGCTCTCGGTGAACCTCGGTGGTCTCGGCTGGCCGGGCACGCTCATGCTCCTGGCCACGGTCGCGGTGATCCATCCGCTGGAGGGGCCGGTGGCGACACCGAAGCGCACACCCGACCCGGTCGGCGCCCCGCGGTGAACCGTCCGTCAGCCCTCCAGTGATGCCCATATGCGTCCGGCCACGCCGGACGCGGGCGCCTTGCCGAGGCGCATCGCCTCCAAGGGCGAGCGGAACTTCGCGGCCAGCATGCGCCCGAACTTCTCCGCCCTCCGCTCCTCGTCGAGATCGAAATCGGTGCGGGCGGCGACGGCGACGTGGGCGACGGCCTCGGCAAGGCTCCACCGGTCCCCGGTCATGCGCGCCGCGACCTTCGCACCCGCACCGCCGGCGTGCTGCCCGCAGGTTCCTTCCTTGCGGTGCCACAGTTCGTGCCCGACGATCACCATCTGGTGCAGCGGAGAGGTGTTCTTCTCGACGACGATCACCTCGAAGTCACCCATGTCGAGCCACAGGCCGCTGACGGTGTCCTGCGGGAACGGTTCGAGCATCAGCCGCACCTCGCGCTCGCCGGTCTGCGTCACGTAGGCACAGATCGCCCGGAACAGTTCGACCGGAGTGGTCGGCGACGAACCGGCCACGCCCGCGAAGATCTCGTCGCGATGCTTCTTCATCTCTCGGTGCGTCCCCACCGTGCCCCCCATGCATCACATCCGTACAGACCCCGCGGGTGGGGGTCTACTCGCCCCGGGCCTCCCGGGCCCGCTCCTCACGTGCCCGCCGGGCGACCGATTCGATCAGCGCGATGAGCGGCTGGGCCGTGTCGTCGGGCACCTCGGCCAGAGCGCGCGCCGCGTAACCGACCACGCCGAGTTCTGGGTTCAGGTCGGGTGCGGTACCCCTGTCCTTCAGGCGCTGGAGGTCCTGGTCCTGGCGTTCGAAGGCCCGTTCCAGGAGCTCGTTGTGGATCTCGCGCAGGACCCGGTCAAGGGCCTCCGCGGGCTCGGCCACCAGGAACTCGATCCGCTCCCCGAAGAACTGCGCGATCCCGGCGGCGTGGTCCAGGTTCGGAGCCTTGCCCGTCTTGATCATTTTGTCGAGCCACTGAGGGCTCGTGCCCGCGCCCGCCGCGATCTCCGCCAGCGAGTAGATGCGCCGCTGCCCGTCGGTGGAGGGGCGCAGCCGTGTGGCGCGCAGGAAGAGGATCCGGTCCAGCACCCGCCGGTGGCGTGCTTCCACCGCGTCCGCACCGCTCACGGCGGTGGCGGACGCCAGCGGCTCGCCGCGCAGCAGCGCCTCGACTTCCGCCACGGGCAGGCCGGAAGCGTGGGACAGGCCTCCCTCGCCCTCGACCCTCAGCACTTCCTCGCGGTCATCGCCCAACCGGTCGAGAAGGACGGCGATGCGCTGGAGCGTGCTCACAGGGTCGGCTGAAGGCCTGTCACTCAACGCGTACTCCCACGGACTCCGACGGCCTTGACGTTTCGAGCGGTGACCGTAGCCGCACACGCAACGTGAGGGCAATGGCGAACGGTCCGCCCTCGGTGGGAGATTCTACGGGGAGGCCGTCACTCCCCTGCCATGGGTAGCGCGCCGCGGCGGTGGGGCTCGCGCCGGGGCGGCACGGCCCGGGAGACGCGCACCATGAGGTCGCCGTACTCGGTCTCGGACGAGCGCAGGGCGTGGGCGGCACGGCGGCTCTCGTCCTCGTCGGCGGGTGTCGAGCGTGCACGGGCGTCAGCGGCCGCCTGCAGCATGGCGGCGAGGCCGGCCGCGACGGCGTCCGGCCCGCACGCGCCCTTCTGGACCGCCTCGCGGTGGGCCAGTTCGCGTATGCCGTCGGCGCAGTAGGGGCGCAGCTGGAGCATCCAGTCCTGAATGTTCGTCATTCGGTTGACCAGGTGCTGTTCGGGGCCCGCGTACCAGGGTGTGGTCAGCGCGAGGGAGTCCTGGCCGCTGGTGACGGGCGGGCGCACGACCCGCATCAGTGGGGCGAGCGCGAGGAAGGTCCGCCCGGGGTTGACGAGGCGTTCGGTGAGCCAGGGGCCGAAGACCGGGAGGAGGAAGCCAATGGTGACGATCAAGGCTCCGAGGGGGGCGTACTCGGCGACGCCGTCGTTGAGTACGTCCCAGTTCCGTCCGTTCCAGCGGGCGGCGATGGCGAGGAGTTTGAGGGACCCGCAGAAGAAGTTCGACAGGAATCCGGCGCCGAGCACGTACAGGCTGGCCCGCAGCCACCCGTCGGCCGTGGCCGATCCGTCCGTCCGGATCTCTTTGCGGATGGCGAGCGACCAGCGCCAGCACACGACCGTGGCGCCGCCCGCGGCCACGACGTTCGAGGACAGGTAGAGCACCAGCATCTCAACGATGAAGGGGGTGTTGGCGTAGTAGGTGTCGAAGTCGACCGGTCTCTCGTCCGGTACGTCGCCGAGGACGAAGCAGACGATGACCGTCAGGACGACGAGGCAGTGTCCCAGGATCCAGACGCGTACGCGCCACCTGGTACGGGGCCTCCCCGTCTTGTCCCCCCTCCAGTTCTCCATCAGCGCCAGGCAGGTGCAGGCGTACGCGCACAGGATGCAGTGGACCAGCAGGGCCGAGAAGTTGGAGACGCCGGTGAGCCGGTTGACCGCCGTCACCGTCGGCGGGGCGGAGAAGAAGAAGCCGGCGCAGTGCAGGAGGATCAGGGCGTTGACGGTGCGGACCAGCGGGCTGCGCCAACCCCGCACCAGGGCGGGCAGCTTCACCAGCAGGACGGCGGCCAGCCCGGCTGCGGGTACGTAGAAGTGGACGCCTTGTTGCATGGCCAGCCTTCCGATGGTGCCGGGACACGGCCGGCGACGCCGGTGAGTACGGCGCCGTCTTTCCGACCCGACGCACCGGTCCCCGCCCCGTGCGTCACTCCAAGATCATGCCAGTGGGACGCGGCGCCCCCGACAGCACGACGCACCCCTCAGTCCGCCGTCGCCGCCCCCGTCGCGTCCGCGGCCTCGCGGGTCTCTCGCGCCCGGTCCGCACGCGCCCGGCGGGCGATCGATTCGATGAGGTCCACGATCGGCTTGGCCGTCTCGTCGGGTACGTCGGCCAGACAGCGGGCCGCGCTCCCGACGAGCCCCGGCTCGCACATCGCGTCGATGGACGGTCCGGCTGCCCTGAACCTCCGTACTTCGGCGTCCTGTTGCTCGACGGCCTGCTCCAGCAGGTCCGAGTGGATGTACCGCAGTGCGCGGTCCAGGGCCTCGGCGGGCGGGTCCATCAGAAAGCCGATCTGCTCCCCGAAGAACCTGGCGATCCCGTCCGCGTGGTCGAGGTTCGGGGCCTTTCCCGTCTTGATCATCTTGTCGAGCCACTGCGCGCTGGTGCCCGCTCCGGCCGCGATCTCGGCCAGCGTGCAGACACGGCGCTGCCCGTCGGCGCGGTGTCGCAGGCGCGTGGCGCGCAGGAAGAGGATCCGCTCGACCACCCGCCGACGGCGGGCCTCCACCGGGTTCGCCTCGTCGGCGTCCGTACCGGACGGGGTCCGGTCGCCGCGCAGCAGGGCTTCGACGTCCTGAGCCGGCAACCCGGACGCGTACGACAGCCCGCCCTCGCCCTCGACCCGCAGCACGTCGTCGCGATCACCGCCGAGCCGGTCGATGAGGGCCACGATGCGTCGTGCGGTGCTCGCCGGATCAGGAGCAGATCTGTCACTCACCGCACGCTCCTGAGGACTCCCGGGCACTGACCATCCGAGCGTGACCGTAACCGCTCCCCTCTCGCAATAGCAACCACCGATGACAGCACATCAGCCAGGGTTGCGCCGGGGTCGGTCAGCCGTCGATCCGGTGGGCGGCCCAGAACGGGGTGAGGTCCTTGGCGGTGGCGGCCCGGGCGGCAGCCTTGAAGGCGGGCGTGGTGCTCACGCCGTACCGGTGCGTACGGACGTAGCCGCGGAGCAGGCGGGTCATCGCGTCGGCCCCGATCGTCCGGCGCAGGTCGTGCAGCGCGCAGGCGCCGTAGCCGTAGACGACGTCCTCGTAGCGGGTCGGGTGTTGGTCCCAGTACGCCATGCCGTTGGTGATCCGCTCCTGCGGCGTCGACCACGCGACCGCGGTCCAGCAGTCCGCGCCGTCCCGGCCGAGGGCGAGATCGGTGGCGTACTCGGCGAAGGATTCGTCCAGCCAGGGCTGGCGGTACTGGTCGTCCCCGACGATGCCGTACCACCACTGGTGGGCGATCTCGTGGACGAGGGCGGCGGCCTTCACCCGGGCCAGGACGAACCCCGGGTACTCCATGCCGCTGAACCAGAGGTCGTCGTCCAGCACGACGTCCAGCTCCGTGTAGGGGTAGGCGCCGAATGCGCGGGCGTGCGCGTCCATCGCGGAACCGGCCGTGGACAGCATGGCCCGGGCGTCCGCCGCCGCGATGCCGGCCACGCTGTGGACGTTGACCGTGACCCCGCCCGCGGAGACCCGGGAGAAGGTGTCGAACGGGCCTGCGGACCAGGCGAAGTCACGCACCTTTCGGGCTGTCACCGTGGTGACGGTCCGTCCGGCGGCCCCCGGGGCCTCGGCCGTGCTGCCGGTGGCGGGCACCGTGACGGCTGCCGGGTGGTCGAGCACCACGGTGAAGTCGGCGGCCAAGGTGTAGAACGACTCCCCGGTATCGGTGAACGGGTCGAGGTGCCAGCCTGCGGTGTCCCGTACCGCGAGCACCGGCAGGGCGTTGCCGAAGTGGCTGTACGCCCCGTGCCGCCCGAACCTTCCGGCGTTGTCCACGAGTTCGGGGGCCCGCACGGTGAGGTCGAAACCGATCGTGTGGTGCTCGCCGGGACCGAGCGGGGCCGGCAGGGCGATCCGCAGCGCGGTGCACCCGACCCGGAGGCCGTCCGCGGTGGCCCCGACGAGGCGTGTCACGGTGACCGCCGGCTCCGAGCAGCCCCCGTGGGCGTTGCCCCACAGCCTGAGGAAGAGCTCATGGAGCGGATCCACCGAAGCATTGGTGAAGCTCACCCGCTCGTGCCCGGAACATCGGCAGCCGGAGGAGTCGCCGGTCAGCTCGACCGCGTATGCCGCCGAGGCCGGCGTCCGGATCAGCCCGGCACGCCGCCCGCCGCCGGGTGGTGCGCTGCCCGTCATGGAGGCGACCAGCGCGAAGCACGCGAGAACGGTTGCCAGGAGCCGAGCGGACCTGCCCATGTGTCCTCCTCTGGAATCGGCGGTGGGGCCTCGTGGGCCCGGCACCC
>NZ_JBHWBP010000315.1:0-9032 GCF_042735575.1 Streptomyces sp. NPDC059564
GGGGTGCCGCCCTCGGTGCTGTTCGCCGCCCGTCCTACTTCTCCGGCGGGCCGATGTAGTTCTTGAGGCCCGGGACCGTGAGGTTGCCGCCGAACTGGCCGGCCTGGACGACCTTGACGTTCGTGAAGAACGCGAAGGGGACGTTCAGGGGCGGCGGGCTGTTCGGGGTGAACTCGATCGGGATGAGCCCGAAGAGGTTGCCCTTGAGGCTCTCGGTGTACATGGTCACCTTGGCGCCCCGGATCGTGGACGTGGAGCCCGGGCGGGACTTCAGGTGGGCGATGTTGTTGCCCGTCCCGACCGTCTGGTACAGGTCCTTGATGTCCAGGGAGTCCGCGGTGAACTTCAGGACCTTCTTGACCTTGCCGCCCGCCGTCTTCACCTCGACGATGCCCTCGTAGTCCAGGCCGTAGAGGGTCAGCATCGAGCTGTCGAGGTACCAGGGCTCGTCCGGCAGGAGCGGGATGCCCGGCTCCAGTTTCGCGTCGGCCAGGGCCTTGGCGTCGTAGGTCGGGCACGGGAAGGGCTGCTTGCCGTCCGGGTCCGTGGTGGCCGTCGCGGAAGGGGAGGGCGAGGCCGAGGAGTCGGTCTCGCCCTTCTTGCCATCGGCCGCCTTGCCCGTCTCGTCCTTCGGTGTCTTCGCCGTGTCCTTGACGTCCTGGGGCAGTTCCTTGACGTCGACGCCCGCCTTCCTCGCCGCCTCGCGGATCGCGTCCGCGGCTGGGTCGGAGGTCTGCTTGCCGCTCGGGGTGGGCACGGGCGTCGGGGTGGCCGGCTTCTGCGCGTCCTGGAGCGGCCTGCCGAGCGCGTCGACGAGGCCCTTGAGGGCGTCGCCCACTCCCAGCGGGTCCAGCGGGTTCGGGGTCTTGGTCGCCGACGGGGAGGGCGAGGTGCTCGCGGACGGCTTGGCCGCCGGGGGCGCCTGCTTATCCGTCTTGGCGGAGGCCGAGGGCGAGGGTGAGGCCGAAGGGGTGGTGGCCGGCTTCGGGGCCTTGCTGGCACCCGGCGAGGGCGTCGTGGTGGGCGACGTACTCGGCGAAGGCGTCTTCGTGGGCGACGGCGAGGCCGACTCGGTGGGCTCGTCGGACCGCGTCACGCAGGGGCCGGGCGCGAAGGGGATGTCCTTGTCGTCGGCCAAGGCCATCTTCGGGGCCATACCCATCCCGACGAGCACGGCCGTCGGCATCGCGGCCAGCGCCATCGTCTTGCCGACCGGTATCTGGAGCTTGTTCAGCAGCGACTTCCTGGGCGCCGCGTGGCGCGGACCCTTTCTCTCACGGGACTCTGCGCCTGGGGTCACGCCCCGCTGCGTCTCGTCACCCCGCACTGTTCCTCCCGCCATCGGCGTGGGCATTCGTCTCGGTCACGTACGCCGTTTCCGTGTCGCGGGAAGCGGGGATGCCCTGGAAGGCCTCCGCCATCATCTGCGCCTTGTCTTCCGCCGCCTGCGCCTCGGGGGTCTCCGCCACCGGGCCGCCGGGTGCCCACGAGATCGCCAGGGCCCCGCCGATCATGGCGAGGATGAAGCCGATGAAGAACCCGCCGAGGTTGGACTTCGGGATCGATACGAGGGCCAGGAGGATCGCCGCGACGCCCGCGAAGACGCGGATGCCCTGCTGGAACCAAAGGGCGAGGCCCAGCGTGATCAACAGGACGCCGAGGATCAGCGAAACAGAGCCGGACGTCGTCGCGATCGCGAGGCTGACGTTGGCCAGCCGGATGTCCGCGAACGGGAAGTAGATGATCGGCACTCCGCCGAGAAGCGTGAACACGCCGGCCCAGAAGGGACGGACACCTCGCCAGGCACGGAAGCGGTGGCGCAGGACAGTGAGCCAGTGATCGTCTGCGGCGTGAACCGGGGCCTGGGGGTTCATGGACAACAGCTCCCTGGAAACGGTGGTACGGAGAACTCTGTGGAACCCGGCCGGGCACACGGCGACGGCTGCCGTCGCGCGCCCGGCCGGTCACATCCGGACGGGACTACTTCTCGTCCTGGTAGCACGGCTGGTCGCCACTGAGCAGGCGCAGCTTGAGGTCAGGCAGGGTGAAGGTACCCGCCGTCGTCGCCCACGCCTTCTGGCGCACGTTCGTCAGCGTGGCCGTCTTGGCCCGCTGCGAGAACAGTCCGCCGTCGGCGACCGTGCCGGGGACCGGCTTGGTCTTGTGGCTGCCGTCGCCTACCGCGACACCGATGTCGAGCGAATCGAACTTGGCGTCCGCATCCAGCTCGGCAACGTCGAGGTAGAGGTTCTCCGCCACCGCGGGACGGCCCTTGTTGCCCGTCCGCAGCTGCAGGGTGATATTGCCGAGACCGGGCACCGGAGTGACCAGGGACTGGCACATGTTGGTGATCTTGGCCGAGCTGAAGCCGGAGATCGTCACCGGGTGGTACGACTTCTTGTCGGAACCCAGGGTCGCGCCCTGCGCCACACTGCCGTACTGGATCAGATCCTGACCGACGAGCTCGTCGGCCGAGACCTTGAAGTCCTGGCCGGAGACGCTGAAGGACGCCGCGAGGGCACCCTGCGCCAGACCCACACCGACCGCGGCCGTGGCCGCGATGCTCGGCACCATGACGAGCGCGAAGCGCTTCCATCTGGTCCCGCCACGAACCTGAGAACTCATACTGTTCCTCCTTCTCGGACGTACATCTCCGGTCCGGGCCGTGCCCGTCCTGGGATGGGAGAAGTGCTACGTCCTCGGGAAGGAGCGCAGGAGGCCGGGGTATGGCTGTGCCACGTCCCGTACACCAACGATCACCCCCGAGCGACAACCACTGGGCCACGCGTTCGCGCAACCTGGAGGACAGGCCCTGCCGCGTGTGGCAGGGACCCCCCTGTCCCACGGCCGGTGACACTGCCGCCGGCCGGCTCGGTGGGGACCCTCCACCGCGGCTCCGGATGAGCGGCACTGCGGGAAGGACCGAGCGTCGCCGATCGTGGTCCATTCCAGGCCGGGGCACAAGGGGGTTCGTTACTGGCGGGTAACGGCTGGATAACCGGGATGCGACCCGGCGCCGTCAAGTGGCCACACAGGGTGTCACCCTGGGCCACGACAGAAGGGTGGAAGAGCGAACCAACCGGACAGATCGCGGCGTTCGACTTACTGCGAGTAACAGCGGCCGCGATTACCAAGTTTTGGCAAAGTGCGGCCGCTGTTTATCTACGTGTCAACAAATCGTCGGTGCCCGGAAGCACCCGGGAAGCACCTAGAAGAGCACCCGCGCCAGCGCCGTACGGGCCGCCGTGACCCGGGGGTCGTCCGCCCCGATGACCTCGAACAGCTCCAGCAGCCGGACCCGTACGGAGTCCCGCTCGTCACCGAAGGTCACCCGGACGGTCTCCACCAGGCGCCCGAAGGCGTCGCCCACGTGCCCGCCCGCCAGGTCCAGGTCGGCCGCGGCCATCTGCGCGGCCGGGTCCTTCGGGTTCGCGGCCGCCTCGGCGCGCACCGTCTGCGGGTTCAGGTGCTGCACCCGGGACAGCAGCTCGGCCTGGGCCAGGCCCAGCTTCGCCTCGGTGTTGGCCGGGTCGTCGGCCAGTACGTTCTTGTACGCCTGGACGGCCCCGCCCAGGTCGCCCGCGTCGAGCGCGACGACCGCCGCCTCCAGCAGCGCGTCGTACGGACCGGCCGGCTCGGGGGCCCGCTCGACGGGGGCGGCGCCCTCCGCGGCGGGGTCCACCGGGAGGCCGATGAGGCCGAAGCGCTCCTCGGCGACCTGGACCAGCTGGGCGAGGGTCTCGCGGATCTGCTGCTCGGGGGCCACGCCCTGGAACAGCGGCAGCACCTGGCCGGCGACCACGGCGAAGACGGCCGGGATGCCCTGGATGCCGAACTGCTGCATCAGCATCTGGTTGGCGTCGACGTCGATCTTCGCCAGGACGAGGCGGCCGTTCGCCTCTACGGTCAGCCGCTCCAGGAGCGGGCTGAGCTGCTTGCACGGCTCGCACCACTCGGCCCAGAAGTCGAGGACGACCGGGACCTCGTTGGAGAGCTGGAGGACATCGCTTTCGAAGCCGGCCTCGTCTACGTCGATCACGAGGGCGGACGGCGGTACGGCGCCGCCGGGCGCGCCGCCCGCTGCGGCGCCACCCTGCCGGGCCGCCTCCGCGCGCGCCTGCTCGGCCTTCGCCTTGGCTTCGCCGGCCGCCTTCACCGCGGCGAGGTCGACGACGCCGCTCATGGACATGTTTCTGGGCTGCATGCGTACATCCTCCCCCGTGTGCGCGCGCCGGCGAAAAGGATCCCGAAAGATCGCCCCGCCGAAATACTCTGATCACCGCTGAACCGCTGTGCGGCGCCGGGTCCCCACCTGGCGCCAGTAGCCTTCGCGTGGTTGTCGCTCTTACGCTACGAGCCGTAGCGTAACTCCCCCGGGCCGCGGGCGCCCCGTGATCTGAACCACACCGAACGGCCCCCCGACGGTTGCACTACTGGCGGGTATGGTCTCGGCCATGCGCAACCCCTGCCCCCGCACCAGCCCCCCGCCCGGCCGCACCGGCCGCCCCCGCAGCGCCGCGGCGGACGCCGCGATCCTGGCGGCGACCCGGGACGCGCTGGTGGAGCTGGGCTGGTCGAAGCTGACGATGGGGGACGTCTCGGCCCGGGCGGGCGTCGCGAAGACCACGCTGTACCGGCGCTGGGCGGGCAAGAGCGAGCTGGTCGTGGACGCGGTCGCGGAGCTGTTCGACGCGCTGGAACTCCCGGACCGGGGCTCCCTCGAAGGCGACATCGAGTACGTGGTCCTGCAGTTCGCGGAGCTGCTGCGGCGCCCGGAGGCCCGTACGGCCCTGATGGCGGTGGTCTCCGAGTCCACCCGGGACGCGGCGCTGCGGGACCGGATCCGGTCGGCGATCGTGGACCGGCAGAAACGTCTCGTCGTACTGGGTCGCGAACGGGCCCAGGCGCGCGGGGAACTTCCGTACGAGGAGGACGAGGCGCTCGCCGGCCTTGCCACGGACCTGATCTTCGACGTGATCGCGGGCACCGTGGTGCACCGCGCCCTGGTGAGCTCCGAGCCGGTGGACGAGCTCTGGGTGTCCACCTTCACCCAGCTGCTGATGCACGGCCTGCGGGGCGCCGACTCCGCCTGAGGCACGCGCGGCGGAGGGCCGGCCCCCGCAGGGGACCGGCCCTCCTCGCGTACCGTCCGTCAGAAGCCGGGCGGCTCGGTGTAGGTGCCCCACTCGTCCCGCAGGACGTTGCAGATCTCGCCGAGCGTGGCCTCGGCCCGGACGGCGTCCAGCATGGCCGGGATCATGTTCGAGCCGTCGCGGGCGGCGGCCAGCATCTCGTCGAGCGCCGCGGTCACCTTGACGTCGTCGCGGCGGCCCTTGCGCGCGGCCAGCTCCTCGACCTGTACGCGCTCCACCTCGTGGCTGACCCGCAGGATCTCCAGGTCTCCGGTGACGGAGCCGTGGTGGACGTTGACGCCGACGACCCGCTTGTCGCCCTTCTCCAGGGCCCGCTGGTACTGGAAGGCCGACTCGGCGATCTCCCCGGTGAACCAGCCGTCCTCGATGCCGCGCAGGATGCCGGAGGTGATCGGCCCGATGGGGTGCCGGCCGTCCGGGTGGGCGCGCAGGCCGCGCTCCTTGATCTGCTCGAAGATCTTCTCGGCGTCGGCCTCGATGCGGTCGGTGAGCTGCTCGACGTACCAGGAACCGCCCAGCGGGTCGGCGACGTTGGCGACGCCGGTCTCCTCCATCAGCACCTGCTGCGTGCGCAGCGCGATCTCGGCGGCCTGCTCGCTGGGCAGGGCGAGGGTCTCGTCGAGGGCGTTGGTGTGCAGGGAGTTGGTGCCGCCGAGGACGGCCGCGAGGGCTTCGACGGCGGTGCGCACCACGTTGTTGTACGGCTGCTGGGCGGTGAGGGAGACCCCGGCCGTCTGGGTGTGGAAGCGCAGCCACATGGTCTTGTCCGACTTCGCCCCGTAGACCTCCTTCATCCAGCGGGCCCAGATGCGGCGGGCGGCGCGGAACTTGGCGATCTCCTCGAAGAAGTCGAGGTGCGCGTCGAAGAAGAAGGAGAGGCCGGAGGCGAAGTGGTCGACGTCCAGGCCGCGGGAGAGGCCGAGTTCGACGTAGCCGAAGCCGTCGGCGAGGGTGTAGGCGAGCTCCTGCGCGGCCGTCGCCCCGGCCTCGCGGATGTGGTAGCCGGAGACCGAGAGCGGCTTGTAGGCGGGGATGCCGTTCGCGCAGTACTCCATGAGGTCGCCGATGAGGCGCAGGTGCGGCTCGGGTTCGAAGAGCCACTCCTTCTGGGCGATGTACTCCTTGAAGATGTCGGTCTGGAGCGTGCCGTTGAGCACGGCGGTGTCGACGCCCTGCCGCTCGGCGGCGACCAGGTACATGCAGAAGGCGGGCACGGCGGGCCCGGAGATGGTCATCGAGGTGGTGACGTCGCCGAGCGGGATGTCCTTGAAGAGGACCTCCATGTCGGCGGCGGAGTCGATGGCGACGCCGCAGTGGCCGACCTCGCCGAGCGAGCGGGCGTCGTCGGAGTCCCGGCCCATGAGGGTGGGCATGTCGAAGGCGACGGAGAGCCCGCCGCCGCCGGCGGCCAGGATCATCTTGTAGCGCTCGTTGGTCTGCTCGGCGTTGCCGAACCCGGCGAACTGGCGGATGGTCCAGGTCCGGCCGCGGTAGCCGGTGGCGTGCAGTCCGCGGGTGTAGGGGTACTCCCCCGGCCAGCCGATGCGCTCGAACCCCTCGTACGAGTCGCCGGGGCGGGGCCCGTAGACGGGATCGACGTCATCTCCGGAGAGCGTCGTGAAATCGGCCTCGCGCTTGCGGGCCTTGTCATACCGGGCCTGCCAGCGACGGCGGCCCTCCTCGATGGCGTCAGCGTCCATACCCACGAATTTACTAGGACGTCCTAGTAAATGTCGATGGGAAACCCCGGGGAGTCCTTCCCCGGGGTGTCCGTGCGAGCGGCGCTCCAGCGCCGGCGCCTCAGGCCTTGGCGGTGACGAGGCCGTCCGCGACCAGCGGCTCGACCTCGGCGTGGACCTTGCGCTCGACGAAGAACGCGGCGAGCGGGATGGTGCCCGACGCCAGGACCCACAGCAGCTTGCCGAAGGGCCACTTCGCCTTGGAGCCGAGGTCGAAGGCGAAGACCAGGTAGATCATGAAGAGCACACCGTGGACCTGCGAGACCGCGAGGGTCAGGTCGGCGCCGGTGTCGAAGCCGTACTTCGCCACCATGCAGGCACAGAGGATCAGGAGCATGACCGCGGTCACGTAGGCCATGACGCGGTAGCGGGTCAGCACGCTTCGTTTCATGGCGTCGAGCCTAACCGTCCGTTTTGCGCGATCTTGACGCGGCCCCCGCCGCCGCCCCTCCCCTCGCTCCCCTTCCTACTTCTCCTCGAAGTCGGCGGCCGCCACGCGCAGCGGGCGCAGCAGCGCGAAGATCTCCGCGCACTCCTCGGCGTCGTACGCGCCCAGCCCGAAGTCGATGTCCATCAGGTCCTTCGTCGCCGCCTCGACGACCTCGCGGCCCTTGGGGGTGATGGAGGCGAGCGTGCCGCGCCCGTCCTGGGGGTTGGGCCGCTTGGCCACCAGGCCGGAGTTCAGCAGCCGGTCCACGGTGTTCGTCACCGAGGTCGGGTGGACCATCAGGCGCTCGCCGATCTTCGACATCGGCAGTTCCCCCGCCTGGGAGAAGGTGAGCAGCACGAGCGCCTCGTACCGCGCGAACGTCAGTCCGTACGGCTTCACCACCGCGTCGACCTCGGCCAGCAGGATCTGGTGGGCGCGCATGATCGAGGTGATCGCCGCCATCGAGGGCACCGGTCCCCAGCGCTGCTGCCAGAGCTCGTCGGCGCGGGCGATGGGGTCGAAGGGAAGGCTGAGCGGCTTGGGCATCCACCAGACCCTACCGGGCGGTCATTTGGCGGTCAGCCCCGTCTCACCCCTCGGCGCGGGGCCGGGGGCCGAGGGACCCGGGGGCTCGGTGGCCCGGAGCTGCGCGAGGAGCAGCAGGACGACGGCCGTGCCGATGACCGCGGCGCCGGTGACCACGGCGTGGGGCGGGAAGAACTCGGCGGCGATCCCGGCGAGGGCCATCCCGACGCCCTGGAGGGTCATCAGGCCGGTGCTCAGCAGGGTCATCGCCCGGCCGCGCAGCTCGTCGGGGACGGCGTCCACGTACATCCGGTCGAGGTCGAGGTTGTACGCGTGCGCCAGCCCGGCGAGCAGGAGCGCCACGAGGACGACGGGCGCGCCGGGCCGGACGGCGTAGGCGAGGAGCGGCAGCAGGGCGACGGCGGCCAGCGGGACGGTGATCCGCGAACGCGTTCGGACGGTGAGGAGGGAGCCGGCGCAGAGTTCACCCGCGATGGTGCCGACGGGGAGCGCGCACATCAGTACCCCGAGCGTGGCGGTGCCCGCGCCGATGCCGTCGGCGTAGGGGGTGAGGAGGGCCTCCGGTACGACGGCGAAGACGGGCGGGAACCAGCACAGCAGGATGAGGGCGCGCAGCCGGCGGTTCCCGAGGACGGCGCGCATCCCGCCGAGGGCGGAGGTGCGGGCGGTCGCGGCGGTGGCACGGGCGGGCCGGTCGCGGGTGCCGAGGCGCAGGAGGAGGGCGGAGGCGAGGAACCCGGCGGCGGTGAGGGCGATGGCCCCGCGGGGGGCGAGGACGGTCAGCAGCAGTCCGCCGAGGCCGAAGCCGACGAGCTGCGCGCTCTGGGTGACCATGCGCAGCAGCGAGCGGCCGAGGACGAAGGGCTCGCCGGGGCCGAGGATGTCGGCGAGGGAGGCGCTGCGGGCACCCTGGAACAGCGGGGCGACGAAGGCCATGGCGCAGCGCAGGACGAGGATCCCGGCGACCGGGGTGCCCGGCCAGACCATGGCCGCCGCGCAGGCGGCGCAGAGCAGGTCGCAGGAGACGAGGAGCCGCCGGGCGGGGTGCCGGTCGGCGAGCCCGGCGAGGAGGGTGCCGCCGAGGGCGTAGGGGTCCACCGGCGGCTCCCCGTAGGGCCGGACCGGCCCGCCCGGCCCGTTCGGTACGCGAAAGCGCCCCCGGCC
>NZ_JBHWBP010000316.1:0-9003 GCF_042735575.1 Streptomyces sp. NPDC059564
ACGGCAGCGCCAGACGAGACGATGCGCCCACCCCCGCCCTCGCCGAGGCCGCCGTCCTGGTCAGCCGCGCCGCGCTCCACGACAACGCCGCCGCGATCGTCGACGCCACCGGCCTGCCCGTCACGGCCGACCTGGAGAGCGGCTTCGGGCAGCGGCCCGAGGACGTCGCCGAGACCATCCGGCTGGCGGCCGCCGCCGGGCTGGTCGGCGGCTCCATCGAGGACTCCACCGGACGCGACGAGGACCCGGTGCGCCCGCTCGGCGAAGCCGTGGAGCGGGTCGCCGCCGCCGTGGAGGCGGCGAAGGGACTCGGCTTCCCCTTCACCGTCACCGCCCGCGCCGAGAACTTCTTCCAGGGCCTGCCCGACCTCGACGACACCATCCGCCGCCTCCAGGCGTACGAAGCCGCGGGCGCCGACGTGCTCTACGCCCCGGCCCTGCCGGACGCCGACGCCATCCGCGCCGTCTGCTCCGCCGTGGACCGGCCCGTCAACGTACTGATGACCGGCGCGCTGAAGCTGTCCGTCGCCGACCTCGGTGACCTGGGCGTGCGCCGCGTCAGCACCGGCTCGGCCCTGTCCCGCGCCGCCCTCGGCGCCCTCGTCCGCGCCGCCCGCGAGATCACCGGGTCCGGCACCTTCGGCTTCGGCGCGGACGCCCTCCCGTACGCCGAGGCCAACGCCCTCCTGGACCCCGCCGCCACCGCCGCCCCCGCCCCGTCCGCCGACCGAGAGAGCGATCCGGCACCGTGAGCCTTCCGTACGCGTCACCCGCCGCCTCCGCGTTACCCGCGGCCCCGGCCGTCCACCTGTCCGCGCCCGCCTACGTCCTCGGCGAACTCCCCGCCGACCACACCACGGTCGACGGCCTGGCGGAGCGGGCCCGTCAGTTCGGCATGCCTCCCCGTGCCGCGCTGTGGGGCTGGGGCACCGTCCACCGCACCGCCAAGTCCCTGGAGACCCTCGCCGCCGAAAGCGCCCGCGCCACCCTCGACGGCGCGGGCGCCGCCCCGGCGGACGTGGACTGCCTCATCGTGTGCTCCACCCGCTTCCCCGGCGGCCCGCGCACCCACGGCGCCTTCGTGGAGAACGTCATGGCCGCCACCGGCCTCGGCGCCGCCTCCTTCACCGGCCTCACCCTCGGCCGCTGCGCCAACCTCCTCGCCGGCATCCGCACCGGCCAGGCGTACGTCGCCGCGGGCATGCACCGCCGGGTCATGGTCGTCACCACCGACCGGGTCACCGACGAGTCCGTCCGCATGGAGAACTTCGCCCTCTTCAGCGACGGCGCCGCCTCCTGCCTGATCAGCGCCGACCCGCTCGGCCCGGACGCCTACGAGATCGTCGCGGGCGCCACCGCCCAGGACCCGGCCGGACTCGACTGGTCCAACGAGATCAGCTCCGACCTCGCCCGCGAGGTCAACCGGCAGATCCTCGACGACGCCGGCATGAAGACCGGCGACATCCAGGGGGTGCTCCACCCCAACCTCTACAAGCCGCTCGTCGTCCTCAAGGAACGCCAGGCAGGCTTCACCCGCGAGCAGCTCTTCCTCGACAACATCCCGCGCGTGGGCCACTGCTTCGCCGCCGACCCGCTGATCAACCTGGTCGACCGCCAGAGCGCCGGCGACCTGCGGCCCCGCGGCCACTACCTGCTCGCCTCCAGCGTCCCGGGCGTCCGCATCGGCGTCCTGCTGCGCAAGCTCCCCGCGACCGCCCCCGCCGACGACACCACCGACACCGCCGCCCGGAAGGGGGAGCACTGACATGAGCGCGCACCTCACCCCCGACGAGGAGACCTCCCTCGACATGGCGCGCGGGTTCTTCGCCCCCGCCTACACGCTGCCCGACCTGACCACCTCGCTGCCGTCCGGCCCCTTCGAGGCCTCCCCGGCCGGCGCCGCCGAGGCCGCCCGCATCACCGCACTGCCCCCCGCCGGACTGTTCCGGCGGCTGCTCGCCGACCAGGAGAGCGAGGGCGTCCTGCTCGCCGCCCGCCGGGTCCTCGCCGCCTTCCTGGCCCCCGGGTCCGACGAGGACCCGGACCTGCCGCGGTCCGCCGACGCCGACGTCGACGCGGTCGCCGCCCAGGTCCTGGCCGCCCGCGCCGAACTCGCCGCCGTCCTCACCCCGCTCGCCGCCCACCCCGACCCCGAGGTGCGCGCCGCCGTCCTGCGCCAGCGCGCCCCCCTCGCCCTGACCGGAGGCTGCTGGCTGGACACCCTCTCCCAGGCCGCGACCCAGCCCGCCGAGATCGTGGGCCGCCTCTTCGGCCAGCACTGGCTGCTCCAGGGCGAGGGCACCGCCGAGGCCGGGATGCTCGGCCGCCGCCGCCGGGCCCTGGTCGGCCACGGGGTCTTCCTGCCCGGCGTGGAGAGCGCCGCCTTCCTCGACGAGGCCGGCGCCCGGCCGCTCACCGCCCTGCACGGGGCCTTCCACCTGGCCCTGTCCCGGCTGCCGGCCTCCTTCCTGCCCGAGGTCGTCGGCGTCCACTACGCCGCCCACGCCCTCGGCCTCGACGACCTCCTGCTGGGCATCGAGCCGGTGCTCGCCGAGAGCGACGTACGCCCCCTGCTCGCCGCCTACCTCTCCTACACCGGGCAGTCCCCGACCGGGGCCGAGGACCGCCGCCGCGCGCTGGCCGCCGTACGCCTCCTCGTGCGCCTGGAGCGCGAGCACACCGCCGCCCTCGCCGAACTCGCCGCCTGGTACGACGGACTGTCGCTGGACGCCAAGGTCGCGCGGATCGTCGAGCGGCACGCCCCGCACGCGGGCCGCCAGCACCGCGCGGTGCGCCTGGGCAGCCGCAAGCTCACCGACTGGCTCGACGACGGGCAGCTCGACGCGGCCGCCTTCGTACGGGAGTTCCGCACGGCCCGCCAGATCCGGCCCGCCCGCGACGGGGGCGCCTGCCGCTTCCTGAAGTCCATCAAGTTCGGCGGGCCCATGTTCGGCATCTTCGACGAGCGGGAGGCGGCCGTCCTGGCCGCCTGGGCGCAGGCCGTCGCCGACGGCGAGCCCGCCGGGGCGGACCTGGCGGCGACCACCGCGGGCGACGAGCCGGCCCGGGCCTGGGGCGGCCGGCTCGCCACCGTGGAGCCCTCCGACGTGCTGGTCCGCGATCCCGACGAGGACACCGACCCCCGGGACCACCGCCGGTTCTTCCACCGCCTCGTCAACTTCGAGCGCCACCCGAACGTGCTGCCGCAGGCCCGGGCCCGGGCCGAGGCCGGGCTCGCCGAAGCCGAACTGCTCTTCGAGCACGGGGCGGGCGGCGTGCTGACCGACGCCAGCTGGTTCCCGTACACGCCCGAGGCGCTCATGGAGCGGGTCGAGCGGATCTACTGGGACAAGCTCGTGGACCCGTACGAGCCGCTCACCGAGATCCCCTCCCGCGACGAGGTGGTCTTCGAGCAGTCGACGTACGCGCTGGGCAGCCTCATCGACGGCACCTGGGCGCACCGGATCGGCAACCTCGGCCGCCGCGGCCGGCGCAGCGACGACCTGCTCTTCTCCATCTACGCGGACGAGATGGGCCGCGGCGACATGGACAAGAACCACATCACGATCATCCACAAGGTGCTGGCCAGCATGGACATGGACCTGCCGCACATCCGGCAGGAGGCGTTCCTGCACCAGGGCGACCTGCCGGACCACCTGTACGGCTTCTCCATCCACCAGATCTGCCTGTCGCTGTTCCCCGACAGCCTCTACAACGAGATCCTCGGCTACAACCTGGGCATCGAGATGTTCGGCCTCGGCGCGATGCGCCTGCACGAGATCCAGAAGCTGCGCCGCCACGGCCTCGACGTCTCCTACGAAGAGGCCCACCTGTCCATCGACAACTTCTCGGCCGGGCACGCCCGCCAGTCCGCCGACATCGTCGTCGCCTACCTCGACGACGTGCGGCGCGGCTCCGGCGAGGAGGCCGTCCAGCGCGAATGGCGCCGGATCTGGCGCGGCTACGCCTCCTTCGCCCACTTCGTCGAGCACGGCCTGGTCAAGCGGGTCCGCGCCGCTCTCGCCGAAGACGCCCCGGCCGACGCCCCCACCGACGCCCCCGCCGACCTGGTCATCTGAGGAGCCGGACGATGGAACTGACGACGAGTTTCGACCCCGAGGTCCTCGCCCTGCCCTTCTACGAGGACTCCCACCGCCGGCTCGCCGAGTCGGCCGGGGCCTGGTGCGACAGCAACCGGGTCCTGTGGGAGGAGATCCGCACCCTGGACCCGGACGCCGCCGGACGCCGCCTCGTGCGCGCCCTGGGAGCGGCCGGCTGGCTGGCCGAACTGGACCCGCGGGGGGCGCCGGTGGACGACTTCCGGGCCGTGTGCCTGCGCCGCGAGGCCCTCGCGTACGCCGAGGACCTCGCCGACTTCGCCTTCTCCATCCAGGCGCTGGCCGCGACGCCGCTGCTGCGCTTCGGCAGCGAGGCGCAGCGCCGCCGCTACCTGCCGGGGATGGCCGCCGGGACCCTGATCGGGGCCTTCGCGGTGTCCGAGAAGGAGGCCGGGTCGGACGTGGCGTCGGTGGGGCTGGAGGCGGTCAGGGACGCGCAGGACGGCTCGTACGTGCTCAGCGGGCGGAAGGCCTGGATCGCCAACGGGACCATCGCCGACGTGTTCGTGGTCATCGCCCGCACCGGGCAGGGCCCCGGCCCGCTGGGGCTGTCGGCCTTCCTGGTGCCCAGGGCGACGCCCGGGCTGCGGGTGGAGCGGGTCGACGCCATCGCCCCGCGCTCCTTCGCGCACCTGTCCTTCGAGGACTGCCGGCTGCCCGCGGACGCGCTGCTCGGGCGGCCGGGCAAGGGCTTCGTGGTCGCCGTCGACCTGCTGGAGCGGTTCCGTACGACGGTCGGCGCGGCCGCCCTCGGCTTCGCGCGGCGGGCCTTCGACACCGCGCTCGCCCACGTCCTGGGGCGGGAGGCGTACGGGGCCACGCTGTTCGACCTCCAGCTGGTCAAGGCCTCCCTCGCCGACATGGAGGTGCAGCTGAACGCGGCCGCGCTGCTGGTGGCGCGGGCCGCCTGGGAGACCGACCGGGGCAGCCGCCGGTTCGCCCGGCACTCCAACATCGCCAAGGTGCACGCCACCGAGGCCGCCCAGGGGGTGGTCGACGCCGCCGTGCAGCTGCTCGGGGCGGCGGGCATCGTGCAGGGGTCGGTCACCGAGCGGCTGTACCGGCAGATCCGCTCCCTGCGCATCTACGAGGGCACCTCGGAGGTGCTGAGGATGGCCATCGCGGGCTCCCTCGACATGCGCAGGGCGGCTCGCGCGACGGCAGCCTGAGGTGGGGTCGCGGGGTCTGGAACGACGAACACCGCAACCATCAATTGAGGAACCACGACGGCGGGCAACCAGGTCCGCGAGAGCGGCGCCGGTTTAGGCGCAAAAAGAGGAGTACGCAGTGAGCACCACCACCGTCACCCCCGTCGAGGCCGTCCGCCTCGCGGATCCCTATCCCTTCTACGCGCGCCTGGTGGCGACACGCCCCTTCGCCTTCGACGAGGCGCTCGGGGCCTGGGTGGCCGCCGACGCGGCCGCGGTGCGCGCGGTGCTCGGCAGTGGTGTCCTGCGGGTACGGCCCGTGGCGCAGCCGGTTCCGGCCGGGATCGCCGGTACGGCGGCCGGGGAGGTGTTCGGGCAGCTGGTGCGGATGACGGACGGTGCGGCGGCCGCCCGGCTGAAGGGGGTCGTCGCGGGGGCCCTGGCCCGCGCCGACACCGCGTACGCGGCGGAGCTGGCGGCCCGCTTCACCCGCGAGGCGCTCGCCGGGGGCGGTGACGTCCCGTACGAGGAGCTGATGTTCGGGATCCCGGCCCGGGTGGTCGCCGTGCTCAGCGGCCTGGCCGGCGGCGCCGGCCGCGAGGCGGCCCGCGCCATCGCCGACTTCGTCCGCTGCATCCCGGCCACCGCCACCCCCGACGACTGCGGGGCGGCCGCGGTGGCCGCCGCCCGGCTGCGCGAACTCCTGGGCCCCGTACTCGACGCGGCCTCGGCCGCCCCGGCCGGCCCCGGGCTCCGCAACCGGCCCGGCGGCGCCGGCCAGGCGGGCGCGCTGCTCGCCGGGCTCGTACGGGCCGCCGACCGGGACGGCTGGGTGGACCTCGGGCCGCTGCTGTCCAACGCCATCGGCTTCCTCTCCCAGACCTACGACGCCACCGCCGGGCTGATCGGCAACACGCTGGTCGCCCTCGCCCGGGGCGAACACGCCCCCGACACGGGGGCGCTGGTGCGCGAGGTGGTCCGCCACGACGCCCCCATCCAGAACACCCGCCGCTTCGCCGCCGGGAGCTTCACGCACGCCGGCTCCACGGTGGAGCCGGGGCAGCAGGTCCTGGTGGTCCTCGCCGCCGCCAACCGGGACCCCGCCGTCAACCCGGACCCCCACACCCTGCTCCCCGGCCGGGTGAATCCCGTGATCTTCACCTTCGGCGCGGCGGCCCACCGCTGCCCGGGCGAGGAGCTCGCGGTGGCCGTCGCGACCGCCGTCGTCACCGAACTGCGCACGGCAGGCTTGAAGGCCACCGCGACCCCCGCCTACCGCCCTCTGGCGAACGCCCGGATCCCGCACCTCTAGCGCGCAGGCACCTCCAGGACGCCGCCCCCGCAACCGCGATCAGGCCGGGGGTCTCCCACCCCTATGCCTTCAGACAGGACAAACCGCACCATGTCGGACAGCACTCACCTCTGGATGCGCCACGAGGCCCGCCTCACCGAGCGCCGCGCCCCCCTCACCCCGCACGACGCCGCCCGCCTGGTCGAGGCCGGCGTCCGGATCACCGTCGAGGAGTCGGACCAGCGCGCCTTCCCCCTCGCCGAATACGCCGCCGCGGGCTGCGCCACCGCCAACACCGCCTCCTGGCACGAGCAGGCCCCCGACGACGCCTACGTCCTCGGCCTCAAGGAACTCCCCGCCGGACCCGGCGCCCCCGCCCTGCGCCACCGGCACATCTACTTCGGCCACGCCTACAAGGGCCAGTCCGGCGCCACCGAGCTGCTCTCCCGCTTCGCCGCGGGCGGCGGAGCCCTCCTCGACATGGAGTACCTCACCGACGAAGCCGGCCGCCGCGTCGCCGCGTTCGGCTACTGGGCCGGGTACGTCGGCGCCGCCCTCGCCGTCCTGCACCACCGCGGCGCCCTCACCACCCCGCTCGTCCCCACCGACCGCCCCGCCCTCGACGCCCTCCTCGCCTCCGGCGCCACCGCCGGCGACCCCACCACCACCCTGGTCATCGGCGCGCTCGGGCGCAGCGGCCGCGGCGCCTGCGACGCCCTCGTCCGGGCCGGCCTCGCGCCCACCCGCTGGGACCTCCCCGAGACCCGCTCCCTGGACCGGGCCGCCCTGCTCGGCCACGACGTGCTGGTCAACACCGTCCTGACCACCACCCCCGTACCGCCGTTCCTGACCAAGGCCGACCTCGACGACCCGGCCCGCCGCCTCTCCCTCGTCTCCGACGTCACCTGCGACGTCACCTCCGACTGCAACGTCCTGCCCGTCTACGAGGAGACCACCACCTGGCCGGAGCCCGTCCGCGCGCTGCGCGCCGACGCGCCCCGCCTCGACCTCATCGCCATCGACAACCTCCCCTCCCTGCTCCCCGTCGAGGCCAGCACCGCCTTCTCCGCCGAACTCGCGCCGCAGCTGGCGCGGCTGGCCGAGTGGGACGGCGTCTGGGACCGCGCCCTGCACACCTACCGGACGGCAGTCGAAGCCCAGGAGGCACCCCTTGTCCGCTAACCCGTCCGCGCCCGGCGCGGCCCCGGCGTCCGGCACCGTCCACTGGATAGGCACCGGCCTGTCCACCGGCCGGTCCGGCCTCTCCCTCGTCTGCGAACGCGCCCGCCGCGTGGTCCTGTGGGACCGCACGGCCGAGCGCGCCGCCGCCCGCCTGGCCGCCCACGGCCTGGCGGGCCGCGCGGAGGTCCGCGCCCTCACCCCGGCCGCCCTGGCGGCCGGGGTGGGCCCCGGCGACGTGGTCGTCTCCATGCTCCCGGCCGCCGAACATGCCCCGCTGCTGCGGCTGGCGGCCGAGCGCGGCGCCCACTTCGCCTGCACCAGCTACGTCTCCCCGGAGCTGGCCGCGCTGGCGGCCGAGGCCGCCGCGAAGACCCGTACCGTCGTCCTCACCGAGGCCGGGCTCGACCCCGGCATCGACCACCTGATGGCCCACGACCTGGTCGCCCGGGCCCGCGAGGCCGTCGGCTCGTTACCGGCGACCGCCGAGTTCACCTCCTACTGCGGCGGGGTCCCGGCGGTCCCCAACTCCTTCCGCTACCGCTTCAGCTGGGCCCCGTACGGGGTCCTCGCGGCCCTCGGCTCACCCGCCCGGCACATCGACTCCGGGGTGGAGCGGACCGCCGCCCGCCCCTGGGAGGCCACCCGGCCGCTGACCCTGGCGGGCGAGGAGTTCGAGGTCTACCCCAACCGCGACAGCCTCCCCTTCGTCGCGCAGTACGGAATCCCGGAGCAGTGGCAGCTCGCCACCTTCGTCCGCGGCACCCTGCGCAACGCGGGCTGGCGCACCGCCTGGAAGGAGGTCTTCGACACCGTCTCCGCCGGCGACCCCGAGGCCGTCCGCTCCCTGGCCGCCGCCCTCGCCGCCCGCCACCCCACCACCCCCGCCGACCGCGACCGCGTCGTGCTGTCCGTCTCCCTGGAACTGCGCACCGCCACCGGGACCCGCTGGCGCGGCTCCCACCTGCTGGACCTCACCGGCGACGCCGACGAGTCCGCGATGGCCCGCTGCGTCTCCCTGCCCCTCGCCTACGGCGTGACCCGGATCCTGGCCGGCGCCCTCCCCGCCGGCCTCAACCGGGCCGCCGAGACGCCCCGGGAGACCACCCGCTGGCTCACCTTCCTCGCCGCGCACGGCCTGGGCGGCACCTGCGCAGAAACCTCCTCCACCCCCTCAGGAGTCCCGGCATGACCCACCCCACCCCGCCCCCCCCCCCCCCCCCCCCCCCCCCCCCCCCCCCCCCCCCCGCGGGGGCCCCCCCCCCCC
>NZ_JBHWBP010000317.1:0-8958 GCF_042735575.1 Streptomyces sp. NPDC059564
GCGATCGACGCGGCCGCCGCCCGCGCGGCCGACCCGGGCGGACTCCGGTTCACGGAACGCCAGCTCTACTACGAGACCTGCCGCGTCCTCAGCCCCGCCGCGCGACTCCTGCGCCGCCTGCCCGGCACCCCGCCACCGGCGCTGCGCCTGCCCGCGTTCACCCGCGCCCTGGACGGGCGGGGCCGGGAGACCGTACCGGGCCTGCTGCCCCCCGCGCCCCCGGCCGGCCCGGCGCGGCACCAGTCCCGCGAACCGGACCTGTACGACTACGGGCTGCCCCGCCTGCTGCTCTGCCAGGACCGCTCCATCGCCGCGATGCTGCTCGCCAACCACGTCCACCTCGAAGCCGCCTGCCCCGTCCTCGCCGTACCCGACGCGCTGCCCCTGGACCCGCGCCTCCTCGCCGCACTGGAACGGGCGGACGGCGCCACCGTGCACGTCCTGCACGACGCGAGCCCCGAAGGCGTGACGCTCCCGGCCCGGGTACGAGACGCCCTGGGTCCCGTCCCCGGGGTACGGGTGAGCTCCCTGGGCCTCGTACCGCGGCACGCCGGCGCCCTGCGACTGCCCTCGGGACGCGGCCCGGCTCCCGACCCCGCCGCGGGCACCGACTGGCCGGCCGCGCTGCGGCCGCGCGAGGCCGCCTGGCTGGCGCGGGGCCGGTTCGCCCAGGTCGCCGCCGTACCCCCGGCCCGGCTCGTACGGACCGTGCTGCGCCTGACCCGGGGGCCGCGACCGCCCCGCGACTCCTGGTGGGGCGATCTGAGCGGTCTGCGCACCGCCGGCTTCCTGACCTGGCCCGTCGCGTGAACGGCTCCCGCGCTCCCCTCCACACACCCGAGGTACGCACACGATGATCCGGCCCCAAGAGATCGGCTACGCGGACGAACTCCTCGCCGACGGCACCGTCCACCGCAGGTACGAAGACGGCCTGGAGGAGTGGCGCAGCCGCACCCCCGGCCGCCCCCAGGTGGTGCGCTGGCACGACAACCGGGGTGCCTCCGGGACCGACGAACTGCTCGGCAACCGCGTCATCAAACGCACCCTGGCCGACGGCACCGCAACCTACGCCCGGGACATCGGCTACGGCCGCACCGTGTGGGCGCGCGGCGAGAAGGTCACCGTCAACCGGAGCTCCTTCGGCGGCCGGATGGGGGTGCTGCTCGCCGGGCTGGGCGTGGCGGCCCTCGCCATCACGGCCGCCCATCTGCCTCCGCTGAACATGACCCCGGAGGAGGAAGAGGCCCTGCGCCGCCAGCAGGAGCAGAGCCAGGCGTCGTCCTCCGGCGGCGACGGCGGGGACGGCGCAAGCAGCGGCGACGACAGCTGGGAAGCGGGCTGGGACGGCGACGAGGACGCCTGGAGCGACGACGACTTCGGCTGAGCGAGGCCGGAACACGAAGGAAGGGAACGAACCATCCGTGGCACGCTTCTGCGTCAGCCTGGCCGACACCACCGGGCGGGCCCGCGCCCACCTCGCGGCGATGGGCGGCGCTGCCGCCGGGCCGGACCGCGTCCCCCTGGACCCGCCGGGCGCCGCTCTGGGCCTGATCACCGGCGAACCCGGCCCGGCCGCGGGTCCGTTCACGGCGTGCGGACGGACGGCGGCCGGCGAGGTCACCCTCCACAACCGCCCGGTGCTGTTGGCCGCCCTCGCGGCGGCCCGGACCGCCGTCGCACCACCCGCGCGCGACTGCTCCGACGGCGAACTCCTGTTGCACTGCTGGGTGTTGCTCGGCGACGCCGGAGTGGCGCTGGCCGAGGGGATGTTCGTGCTGGCCGTGCTCGACGGCCCGGACCTGGTCCTGATCCGCGACCACGTCGGCGCCCGCACCCTCTACTACGCCCGGGCCGACGGCGCCTGGGCCGCCTCGACCTCACTGCGGGCGCTGCGCCGCTGGCCCGCGCTCGGCACGTCCCTGAACCTGTCGGCCGTCCGTTCCTTCCTCACCTTCGCGTACCTGCCGGGGGAGGAGACCCTGCTCACCGGCGTCCGCGAAGTGCTGCCCGGCCGGGTGCTGCGGCTGGCCCGGGACGGCCGGGTCACCGAAACGGTCCACTGGGAGCCCCGGGAGATCGTCGAGGACCCCGTCCCCGAGGATCCGACCGGCCATGTCCTGGCCCTGCGAGCCCTGTTGGAGCGGGCCACGGAGGTCCGGCTGCCGGTGGCGGAGCCCGCAGCGGTGCTCCTGTCCGGGGGCATCGACAGCTCCCTCGTCACCGCCCTGGCGGCGAAGCTGCACAGCCACCCCGTCCACACGTACTCGATCAGCTTCGGCGACGACCTGCCCAACGAGCTGGGCTACTCGGGCCTGGTGGCCTCCCACTGCCACACCCGCCACCGCATCCTGAACGTCTCGGGAGCGGCGGTCGCGGCGCGGCTCGCCGAGGCCGCGGCCCTGCTGGACAGTCCGGTGGGGGACCCGCTGACGGTGCCGAACCTGATGCTGGCCGAAGCCGTGGCCGCCGACGGCGCCTCGGTCGTCCTCAACGGCGAGGGCGGCGACCCCGTCTTCGGCGGGCCCAAGAACCTCCCCATGCTGGTCCAGGAGATGCACCGGACGCCGGGCGCACCCTGGGACGAGGACCGGGCGACCGCGTACCTGCGCTCGTACCGCAAATGCTGGACGGACCTCCCCGTCCTGCTGACGGCCCCGGCGCTCGACGCACTACGGGACGCCCCGCGCCTGGAACGGCACGTGGAGCCGTACCTGCTGGCGGAGGGCGGCGGCCCGTACGCCATGGAACACCTCCTCAACCGGCTGCTCCACTGCAACCTGCGGACCAAGGGCGCGCACCACATCCTGACGAAGGTGGAACGCCTCACCTCCTCCCAGGGCGTGGAGGGCCGTTCCCCGCTCTTCGACCGCGCGGTCATCGACCACGCCTTCGCCACCCCGCCGGGGTACAAGCTGCGCGGCACGGCCGAGAAGTGGATCCTCAAGGAGGCCGTACGGGACCTGCTCCCGGGCACGGTGGTCGACCGCCCGAAGAGCGGGATGCGCGTACCGGTCCAGCAGTGGCTGACCGGTCCGCTGCGCGACCTCGGCCAGGAACTCCTCCTCGGCCGCCGCTCCCGGCAACGGGGCCTCTTCCGCCCGGAGACCATCCGGACCTGGCTGAAGGGCGAGGGCACGCTGCTGCCCCGCCAGGGCGGCAAGCTCTGGCTGGTCCTGACCCTGGAGCTGTGGCTGAGGTCGTACGACCTCTGAGTCCTTCCGATCAGATCCCCGGTCGGGACCCCGATCGGATCCCGTTCCGCGAAAGGCACCCATGACCACCGCAGCCACCGGACCGAACGACGCGACCGGGCCGACCGAGCTGACCGATCCCCGCACCGGCCGGACGCGCGGAACCGCCCCGCTCTCCCGGGAACGGGAGGTGTCGGCCGCCGTGGCGGCGGCCCGCGCCGCGCTCCCCGGCTGGAGCGGCCTGACCCCGAAGGACCGGGCCCGCCGCCTGGAGCGCCTCGCGGCCCTGATCGAGGAGCACGCGGAGCAGTACGCGGCCCGTGAGCGGTCCGGCACCGGCAAGCCCGACAGTGAGACGGCGGGCGAGGTCGAGCAGGTGGCGGACCTGTTCCGGTTCTACGCGACGGCCGCGCGCGCCCGGACCGCCCCGGCCTCCGGCCATCTGGTGGCGGGCCACGAGAGCTGGGTCCGCTGGGAGCCGATCGGCGTGGTCGGGGTGATCGTGCCGTGGAACTACCCGCTGCTGATGGCCGCCTGGCGCTGCGCACCCGCCCTCGCGGCGGGCAACACGGTGGTGGCGAAGCCCGCCGAGACCACCCCCGACAGCCTCGGCCTGCTCGCGGAGCACGCGGCGCGGGCCCTGGGCGAGGGCGTGCTCCAGTCCGTCCCCGGCGACCGGCGGACCGGACGCCTGCTCGTGGAGTCCGCGGTGGACATGGTCGCGTTCACCGGCAGCGGCCGGGCCGGGGCCGACGTGGCCGCGCGGGCCGGGACCCGGCGCGTCAGCCTGGAACTGGGCGGCAACGCACCGGCGATCGTCCTCCCGGACGCCCCCGCCGACACCTGCGCCGCCCTCGCGGCGGCCGCCACGTACAACGCGGGCCAGAGCTGCGCGGCCCCGGCCCGGGTGATCACCCTCGCGGAGAACTACGAGGCCACCGTCGCCGGGCTGGCGCGAGCACTGGGATCCCGGCTGGCCGGCCGCGACTTCGGGCCGCTGAACAACCCGGACCAGGCGGCGCGTTACGACCGGCTGGTCGCCTCATCGGCAGCCAAGCGCAACCTCGCCGCGGAGCTCGCCCCGGACGTCGACGGGGAGCGGGGGCACTGGCGCCCGGCCCGGCTGCTGGCCGACCTCCCGCACGACGACCCGGCGGTGACCGAGGAGGTCTTCGGGCCGCTCCTCACCGTCCAGCGGGCGGAGGACGAGGAGGCGGCCCTGGCCCTGGCGAACAGCGTCCCGCAGGCCCTCGCGGCGAGCGTGTGGACCACCGGCCTGGAGAGCGGCCTCGAACTGGTCGCCCGCCTGAACGCGGGCGAGGTCTGGCTCAACTGCCACCTGGTGCAGACGGCGGAACTCCCGCACGGCGGCCGGGGAACCTCCGGGCACGGCACCGACCTCAGCGTCCTGGCACTGCACGAGTACCAGCGGCCGAAGACGGTGACCGTGCGCCGGGGCCGGCCGCTCAGAACCAGTTGAGCGTGAGCGGGAAGGTGGTGGTGGCCGCCGTCGCGGCGGAGTCGGTCGCGGTGGCGGTGATCTGGACGGTGCCGGTGGCCCAGGGCTTGCCCGTGATCCGGCCGGTGGCGGCGTCCAGGGTCAGCCCGAAGGGGAGTCCGGTGGCGGTGTAGCGGACGGGGGCCCTTCCTCCGGTCGTGGTGAGCTGGATCGTGCAGGTCTGGTTGAACTTGCACGTCTGGGGGCCGGGGTTGACCAGCTTCAGGTCACCGGGAGTCGGGGTGGGTGTCGGCGTCGGCGTCGTGCCGTCGGCGAACACCTCGGTGATCGGCTGGACGTTGGCGGCGTTGCCCGCGTGCGTCGCCGTCCCGAACAGGTCCTCCACGGTGCGCAGCAGGTGGTGGTGGCTGTACGCGGTCGCGTACTTCCCGGTCTTGACGTTCGCCCCGTAGAAGACGGTGGCGATCTGGTTGGAGCCGAGGTAGTTGTCCTCGTCCCAGGTCAGCACCAGCAGGCTGTTGTTGGCCTTCGCCCACTGCGCGTAGGCGTCGAGGCTGTTCCTCGTCCAGGTGTCTCCGGTGCCCACCGCGCAGGAGTGCATGTCGTTGCACAGGTTCGGCACGACGAAGGACAGGCTGGGCAGCGCCGCGAAGTTGTTCTGCGGGAACTGCGCCCAGGTCTTGCCGGTGTTGAGCGGGATGTTCTTGAAGGCGAACCAGGGGTTGTGCTTCTGGGCGTACTGGCCGTTCGTGCAGGCCGTGGAACCCTCGCTCGGCAGGTCCTCGTTGTACGTGGTGAAGGACTTGCCCGCCGCGATCACCTCCTGGCCCAGGTTGGCGGCGGTCATCGACTGGGCGGTGTAGCAGCCGTCGCCGGTGATGCCCTGGGTGCCTCCGGAGAAGAGGTTGAAGTAGTTCGGCTGGCTGGGGTGGGTCAGCGCCTTCATGCCGGTCAGGCTCGCGCCGCCGTTCGCCAGCTGGTTGATGTAGGGGGCGCTCGCGTTGCCGATGATGTCGCCGTACTGCTTGTTCTCGAACACCGCCACGACCACGTGGTCGTACGAGGGCAGTCCGGCCGCCGCGGTGCCGATCGTCCTGCCGGGCACCGAAGCGCTCTCCACCGCCTCGGAGTTGGCGATGGCGAAGGTGCCCAGCAGGCCGATCGCGCCCAGGGCGGCGACGAGCGCGGACCGGCGGGCCCGCCGTCTTGCGGGAGTGCGCATGAGGTTCACGAGGGGGTTCCTCCTTGGGGTCGGTCGGTTCGGTGGTGTCATTCCTCCCGCCGGGCCGCACCGGCCACGGCGATGTTCAGGAAGCGCGGTACGGGCAGCTCGCGGCCGCGGAAGTCCTCCGCGACCGCGGCCCGCACCGCCGCCAGGCGTGCCCCGGGCAGCAGGACGAGCACGCTCCGCCCCGGCCCCGGCCCCGGCGACCAGGCGCTCAGCGCCCCGGCCCGGCGGGCGCGGGCCACCGCCCGCGCCACCTCGTCCCCGGGGTCGCCGCGCACCGCCAGCAGCACGAGGCGGGCATCCGTGGCGGGCGGGTCGAAGGGGACGTACCGCGGCGCGCCCCCGGCGTCGCCGGACAGCAGCGCCGTGCCCGGCCGGGCGAAGAGCGCGGCCCGGCGCAGGGCGTCGTCCCCGTCGGGCAGCGCCCCGGCCAGCAGCCGGGCCAGGCGCGCCCGGTCCGGTTCCTCGCCCGGCGGCGTGTGGACGTCGGCCACCGCGAGCGCCAGCGCGCAGTCGATGGGCTCCGCCGTGGCCAGCCCGGCGGCGGGCGTGAGCGAGCCCTGCACGTGCAGATCGGTGCCGCCGCGGCCGTACCCGGCACGGGCCAGCGCCCGCAGCAGGGCGTACGGGCGCACGGCCCAGTCGGGCGCGTCGGGGAGCGGCCCCGACAGGGTCAGCGGCAGGTCGCAGCTGTCGGCGGGGTGGGCCAGCGAGCTGAGCCGCACCAGCCCGTCGGAACGCGGGGCGGCGGCAGCCGCCACGGGCCAGCCGGCCGCGGCGACGAGCCGGGGCGACCCGAGGTGGAAGGCGTACGGGGCGCTCCACACGGCCGCCGGGGGCCGGCCGTGCGCGGCCTCCAGGGCGTAGGCGACGAGCCGGAACAGCGGATCGGCGGTGGCTCGCCGGGCCAGTCCGCCGCCGACGGGATCGGAGGGGCCCGGGCCGGCCTCGCTGCCGGGTCCGGCGGGGGTCGGCCGGGCGGTGCTGTCCGTGCGGGCGTCGGCGTCGGCGCGGGCGTCGGCATCGGCCCAGGCGTCGGCGTGGGCACCTGCGTGCCCGCCGCTGGCTGCGGCAGCGGCTGCGGCTGCGTCCGTGTATGCGTCCACGTCGGCGTCGGTGCCGGCGCGGGGCCCCGGGATCACCGCGCGTCCTTCCGGGCCAGCAGCCGGTAGGCGTTGCCGCCGTCCGTGTGGCGCACCACCGCCGTCCGCAGGGTGTCGAGCAGGGCCGCCCCGGCGAACAGGGGCAGGGCGGTGGCCCGTACGGCCGTGACCAGGGCACGGGCCCGGGCGGTGGCCGGGGGACCCCAGGGGCGGTCCGGGTCCGGGGCCAGCCGGGAGGCCGTCAGGGCCACCGCGCCGAAGAAGTCGTTGCCCTGGTGGGCCGGGCCGTGTTCCTCGGCCAGGACGGTGAACCCCCGCTCGGCCAGCGCCTCCCGCAGGTTCGGGGCCGGGATCAGGTGCTGGTGCTGCGGCTGGAACCAGGGCAGCCAGGCGGGCCCCAGCAGCCGGGCCATCCCGGACTGCGGGTCGGGCACCTCGATGGCCAGCAGGCCGCCGGGGGCCAGGACCGCCGCCGCCGTGTCCAGTTCGGCGAGCGGCTCCCGGGTGTGTTCCAGGTAGTGGTACATGCTCACCACCTCGTACTGGCCCGCGAGTTTCCCGGCGAACTCCGGGAACTGGCCCTGGAACCCGGTCTCCACCCAGCCGCGCAGCTCCGCCTCGCGGACCCCGTCGCCCATGTCCAGGCCGTCGAACCGGGTCCCCGGCCACACCGCGCGCGCGGCGTTGCAGAAGTGGCCGTGCCCGGTGCCGACATCGAGCCAGGACACGGGACCGGCGGGACCGCCGTGCGGCCGGAGCATCTCGGCCCGCGCCCGGTACGCCGCGCCGAGCCGCCCGAAGACGGTCCCCGCGCCCTCGCCGCCGCGCCCGTCGTAGAAGTCGCGGTAGTAGAAATCCAGCCCCTCCGGCGTCAGCCGGGGGTTCTGGAAGACGTGTGCGCACGCGCCGCAGCGCTCCAGGGTGAAACTCCCCGGCTTGCCCTGGAGCAGGTCCGGCAACGTGACCTGGACCGAGAGCCGCAGGGAGCCGCACCAGGGGCAGTCCGGGCGGCGCGGTTCGAGGAACCGGTCGGTCCCGTCGGCCAGTTCGGCCCGGTACGCGGCGGCCCGGGCTGGGTCGGCTCCGTCGGCGGCGCCCGCGCTGCCGGTACGGGTCACGGCGGCGGCCGTTCGCAGACCCGCGCCGAGGGAGAGCAGCGGCCGGGCCGCCGTGGCCCGGGCCAGATCGGCGGGACGCAGCCGGGACCCCGGCCCGCCGAGGGCCAGGTACGGCTGCAGCCAGTACAGACCGGCCGCGGCGGCGCCCCACCGGCCCTGGCGTACGGCGGCCCGCGCGAGCAGCGCCAGCCCGGCGAGCTGCGCCGCGGCCAGCGCCCCCGCGGGCAGGCCCTGGGCCCGCAGCTCGGCGACGCGCGCCGGCCCGGTCGCCCCGGCGGGCGGGCCCGCGCTGAGCCCCGGGGCGATGGCCAGGCCCGTGGCGTCGGCCGCGTACTCCTTCAAACGGCGGAGCAGCGCGAGGAGTTCCGCCGAGTCGGGGTGCGGTCCGTCCGGGGCGTACCCGGCCCGGGCGAGGACCTCCTCGGCGACGAGCACGGCGTACCCGGCTCCGCGTCCCTCGCCCAGCCGGTCCTGCCGGTAGCGGGCCGGGTCCACCAGCCGCAGCAGACCCAGCGCCCGCTCGGCGGCCAGGTCGCCCGGCAGCAGGTCCAGCACCCGCAGCCCCTCCCGCTCGGCGTACGCGCAGGCGGCCAGGAAGGTCGGGCCGTCGGCCTCCACCCCGCGCGCGGCGAGCAGCCGCCATCCGGCGGCCCGCGGCAGGTCGGCGGGCTCGGTCGGGGCCGGGGGCAGCACCGGGACCGCCCGCAGCCTGCGGCGGGCCCGTACGGTGCCCGCGCCGAGGGCGGCGAGCGCCGCGGCACCGGCCCACGGGATCCGGGGGAGCGGGGGTGGTGTCATATCTGCTTCTCCAACCGGTCGGGCGCGGCGGCGGCTCCGCCGGCCGCGGCGAAGGAGGCAG
>NZ_JBHWBP010000318.1:0-8950 GCF_042735575.1 Streptomyces sp. NPDC059564
GCACCCCCGAGGGGGTGCGGGCCACGCCCGTACACGAGCGAACGGTGCCTACTGGGCGGCGTTCAGGATCTCCCGGGCCAGCTTGGCGGTCTCGGTCGGCGTCTTGCCGACCTTCACGCCCGCGGCCTCGAGGGCCTCCTTCTTGGCCTGTGCGGTGCCAGAAGAACCGGAGACGATGGCGCCGGCGTGGCCCATGGTCTTGCCCTCGGGGGCGGTGAAGCCCGCGACGTAACCGACGACCGGCTTGGTGACGTTCTTCGCGATGAAGTCCGCCGCACGCTCCTCGGCGTCGCCGCCGATCTCGCCGATCATGACGATCAGGTCGGTGTCGGGGTCGGCCTCGAACGCCTCGAGGGCGTCGATGTGCGTGGTGCCGATGACCGGGTCGCCACCGATGCCGACGGCGGACGAGAAGCCGATGTCGCGCAGCTCGTACATCATCTGGTAGGTCAGCGTGCCGGACTTGGACACGAGACCGATGCGGCCGGGCTTGGTGATGTCGCCCGGGATGATGCCGGCGTTGGACTGGCCGGGGGTGATCAGACCCGGGCAGTTCGGGCCGATGATCCGCGTCTTGTTGCCCTTGGCGATCGCGTGCGCCCAGAAGGCGGCGGAGTCGTGCACCGCGATGCCCTCGGTGATGACGACGGCCAGCGGGATCTCGGCGTCGATCGCCTCGACCACGGCGGCCTTGGCGAAGGCCGGCGGGACGAAGAGGACGGAGACGTTGGCGCCCGTCTTCTCCATCGCCTCGGCGACGGAGCCGAAGACCGGGACCTCGGTGCCGTCGAAGTCGACGGTCGTGCCGGCCTTGCGCGGGTTCACGCCGCCGACGATGTTGGTGCCGTCAGCCAGCATCAGCTTGGTGTGCTTCATGCCCGTGGCACCGGTCATGCCCTGGACGATGACCTTGCTGTCCTTGTTGAGGAAGATAGCCATGTGAGTCTGTGACCTCTGCCCTTACTTCGCAGCCGCGAGCTCGGCGGCCTTGTCGGCCGCGCCGTCCATGGTGTCCACGCGCTGCACCAGCGGGTGGTTGGCGTCCGACAGGATCTTGCGACCCAGCTCGGCGTTGTTGCCGTCGAGACGGACGACCAGCGGCTTGGTGACCGCCTCGCCCTTGTCCGCGAGCAGCTGCAGCGCCTGGACGATGCCGTTGGCGACCTCGTCACACGCGGTGATGCCACCGAAGACGTTGACGAAGACGGACTTGACGTCCGGGTCGCCGAGGATGATCTCGAGGCCGTTGGCCATGACGGCGGCGGAGGCGCCACCGCCGATGTCGAGGAAGTTGGCGGGCTTGACGCCGCCGTGGTTCTCGCCGGCGTACGCGACGACGTCGAGGGTGCTCATGACGAGACCCGCGCCGTTGCCGATGATGCCGACCTCACCGTCGAGCTTGACGTAGTTGAGGTTCTTCGCCTTGGCGGCGGCCTCGAGCGGGTTCGCGGCCGCGTGGTCCACGAACTCCTCGTGGCCCGGCTGGCGGAACTCGGCGTTCTCGTCGAGCGAGACCTTGCCGTCGAGCGCGATGACGTCGCCGTTGGCGACCTTCGCGAGCGGGTTGACCTCGACGAGGAGCGCGTCCTCGGCGATGAAGGTCGCCCACAGGGTCACGAGGACCTCGGCGACCTTCTCGGCGACCTCGGCCGGGAACTTCGCCAGGGCGACGATCTCGCGGGCCTTCTCGATGGTCACGCCCTCGTTGGCGTTCACCGGGACCTTGGCGAGCTTCTCCGGGGTCTCCTCGGCGACCTGCTCGATGTCCATGCCGCCCGCGACCGAGGCCATGGCCAGGAAGGTGCGGTTGGTACGGTCCAGCAGGTACGAGACGTAGTACTCCTCGAGGATCTCGGGAGCCGTCTCGGCGATCATCACCTTGTGGACCGTGTGGCCCTTGATGTCCATGCCCAGGATGTCCGTCGCACGGGCGACGGCCTCGTCCGGGGTGGCGGCCAGCTTGACGCCGCCGGCCTTGCCGCGGCCGCCGACCTTCACCTGCGCCTTGACGACCGACTTGCCGCCCAGCCGCTCCGTGGCCTCGCGCGCCGCCTCAGGCGTGTCGATCACTTCACCGGCCAGCACCGGTACACCGTGCTTGGCGAAGAGGTCCCTCGCCTGGTACTCGAACAGGTCCACGCGCGTCCGTCCCTTGTCTTCAAAGATTCGCAGTGATTCGCGGTTGTCTGCTATCTGCGTGGGCGTGCCGCGGAGGGCAACGTGACGGCGCTGTCACAAGGGGAGCGCACACGGTGACCGTGGACGCGGCATGTCCGTCCCGCAGGTTATCCCCGTGGGACGTAGGTCCCTAAATCAGGGCTCACACCTGAGCGGTGATACCTGTCACAGATCGCCTCACGGTTGAACTGCGACTTCGTGTGATCTGCCGATTTGCGGCAGCGTCCTCACGTGGTCGGCAGGGGCCGCTTCTCCAGTGCCGCCGCCATCACCTCCGGGAACAGATCAGGGGTGCAGGCGAAGGCCGGAGCGCCCAGTGCGGCGAGCGCCGCCGCGTGTTCGCGGTCATAGGCGGGGGCGCCCTCGTCGGACAGCGCGAGGAGGGTCACGAACTGCACCCCGGCCGCCTTCATCGCCGCCACCCGCTTGATCATCTCGTCGCGTATGCCGCCCTCGTAGAGATCACTGATCAGGACGACGACCGTGTCGGCGGGGCGGGTGATGCGGGACTGGCAGTAGGCGAGGGCGCGGTTGATGTCGGTGCCGCCGCCGAGCTGGGTGCCGAAGAGGACGTCGACGGGGTCGTCGAGCTGTTCGGTGAGGTCGACGACGGCCGTGTCGAAGACCACCAGACGGGTCGCGATCGAGCGCATCGAGGCCAGCACCGCCCCGAAGACGGAGGCGTAGACGACGGAGGCCGCCATCGAACCCGACTGGTCGACGCAGAGGACGACCTCCTTGCGGACCGCGCGCGCCGAGCGGCCGTACCCGACGAGCCGCTCCGGGACGACCGTGCGGTGCTCGGGCAGGTAGTTCTTCAGGTTCGCCCGGATGGTCCGGTCCCAGTCAATGTCACGGTGGCGGGGGCGGGCGATCCGCGCCGAACGGTCGAGGGCGCCCGTCACCGTGGCCCGGGTGCGGGCCGCCAGGCGCTTCTCCAGCTGTTCGACCACCGTGCGGACCACGGCCCGCGCCGTCTCCTTGGTGGTGTCCGGCATCGCCTTGTTCAGCGACAGCAGGGTGCCGACCAGGTGGACGTCGGGCTCGACGGCCTCCAGCATCTCCGGCTCCAGCAGCAGCGTGGACAGGCCGAGCCGCTCGATGGCGTCCCGCTGCATGACCTGGACGACCGAGCTGGGGAAGTACGTACGGATGTCCCCGAGCCAGCGCGCCACATGCGGCGCGGAACCCCCGAGCCCGGCGGACCGCTCCCCCCGGTCCCTCCCTCCGCCGTCCCCGTACAGCGCCCCGAGCGCCGCGTCCATGGCGGCGTCCCGCCCGCCCAGCGCGCACCCGGTGCCGTCGGCCTCGCCGCCGCCGAGCACCATCCGCCAGCGCCGCAGCCGCTCGTCCCCGCCCGCGGGCGGCTCCGTGCCCGGGCCCGCCTCCACCCCGCCCTGCTCCCTCATCTGTCCTTCCCCCTCCGCTCGTTCCGCCATCGGGCCGCAGCCCCGTCCTGCCCCGCCCGCCGTCCGTCCCTCCGCCTCACCCCGGCGCGGCCAGCAGGAGGTGGGCCAGGTCCGCCGCCGCGGCCGCGCGGGCGGGGTCGAGCTCCGGGTCGAAGCCCTCGGGGGCGGCACGCGACGCGGAGCGCCCCGCGCGGCCGCCCGGGCCGCGCCGGACCAGCTCGCCCAGGGTCCGCTTCACGCCCGGCTCGTACGCCCCGAACGTGCGCCGCAGCAGCGGCAGTACGCCGATGAACGCCCTCGGCGGCACCGACACCAGCCAGGCGTCGATCAGGCCCAGCAGCCGCTCGTCGTGGACCAGCAGCGTGCCCCCGCCCGCGCTCCCGCCGGCGAACCCCTCGATCCAGCCCGCCGCGTCCGCCGGGGCCGCCGCCGGGGACAGCGCGAGCCCCATCAGGCGCGCCGACTCCTCGGCGGGGAGCCGGCCGCCGTCCAGCAGCAGCCGGACGGCGCGGCCGCGTATCAGCCCGGGCACGGTGTCCCGCCCGGCCAGCGTCCGCAGCACCCCCGACCAGCGTTCCCGCAGCCCGGGGTCGGCGTCCGCGAGCAGGGCGACCGCGCCGTGCACCCCGTCCACGTGGTCCCGCATCCCGGCCGCCCCGTCGGCGTCCAGCCCGGCCGCGCAGGCCGGGGGCAGCGCCACGCAGATCCGCTCCGCCAGACCCGCCGCGACCGTCCCCAGCGCCGCCGCGTCGGTCCCCCGTACGTCCCCGTACCGCAGCGAACGGGCCAGCGCGGGCAGCGCCTCGGCCAGCCGGGCCACATCGGTGTCGAGCGCGGCCCGGTCGGCGAGGGCGCGCAGGACGGCGGGCAGCGCCCGCGAGAGCCCGGCCAGCAGGCAGCGCTCGGCCAGCGCCGTGACCTCGCGCAGCTCCCCGGCGCCCTCGGCGTCGGCCTCGGCCTTGGCGGTGGCCGCCCCCAGGACGGTGGTGCCCCAGATCCCGGCCTCGGCGACCCGGACCGACAGCTCCGGTTCCCAGCACAGCCGCCAGGTCTCGCGGAAGGTGCCCGTGCCGTTCCGGGAGGCCGTGGGCACGCCCCAGTCGACGCCGAGCAGCCGCAGCCGGTGCAGCAGCAGGGACTTGGCCGCGTCGGTGTCCTTGCGCAGGTCCAGCTCCAGGTCGCGGCGCTGCGCCTCGGCCTTGAGCCGCAGCGAGCGCGTCAGGCGGGTCAGGTCCCGCTGGAGCGGTACGGCGGGCGCCGCGTCGGGGACCTCGCCGAGGACGTCCCCGACGACGAGCCGGTCCTCGATCAGCGCGAGCGGTACGCCGGAGCCGTCGCACATCACCGCCCGGACGGCCTCCAGGGTTTCGGTGAGCCCGGGCAGCGGGCGGCCGCGCAGGGCGGCCAGGGTTCCGGCCAGCCGGACGGCCTCGATCACATGCGCCGGGGAGACCTGCCGGTCCTCTTCCCGCAGCAGGTCCGCGACCTTGGTCAGCCACCGCTCGACGGGCCGGTCCCGGGCCGCGAAGAGGTGCGCGTACCAGCCCGGCGAGGTGATGCCCGCGCCGTATCCGCCGGCCCGGGCGAGCCTGCGGTGGGTCCACGGCACCCAGGTGGTCTCCACCTTGGTCTTCGGGAGCCCGGCGAGCAGGGCCCGGTCGGCCGCCGCCGTGGTCCGGGCGCGCAGCGCCGGGACGTGCCAGGCCCCGCAGACCACGGCGTACTCCTCGCCGAACTCCTTGCGGGCGGCGCGCATCTTCTGCCGCATGTGCGCCTCGCGGACCAGGTCGTGGGGGCGGCCGCCGTCGCCGTAGGTCTCGCGCAGGGCTCCCATCGCCTCCGCGACCGCTTCGAAGGCGGCCAGGGGGTCCGGGGCGGCCCCCGCGTCCCGGTGCTCGACCACGTCCTCCCACCAGCGCTCCGGATCGTCGTACCCGGCGGCCGTGGCGAGCGCGGCGAGCGGATCCACCGGCACGTCGCCCCTCCCGTCGGACCGCGGCCCGTCCGGTCCGGGCTCGTCCGGCCCGGGGCCGGCGGCGAGCGTGTGCGCGGCGGGCAGGTCGACGAACCGCACCGGCACGCCCCGCTCCTGCGCCCAGCGCAGGGCGACCCACTCCGGGGAGAAGTCGGCGAGCGGCCAGAACGCGGCCCGGCCCGGATCGTCCGCCGCGTGCGCGAGCAGCGCGACGGGCGGACGCATGCCGGGATCGGCGGCGAGCGGCAGCAGCGCGTCCGCCTCGGGCGGCCCCTCGATGAGCACGGCCCGCGGCCGGGCGGCGTCGAGCGCGGCCCGTACGGACCGGGCGGAGCCGGGCCCGTGGTGGCGCACGCCCAGCAGCAGCGGCCCCGCGGCCCCCGGGCTCATGCCATCACCTCCCGGCAGGCGCGGTAGAAGTCCTTCCAGCCGTCCCGCTCGCGGACGACCGCCTCCAGGTACTCCTGCCAGACGACCCGGTCCGCGGCCGGGTCCCGGACGACGGCGCCGAGGATCCCGGCGGCCACGTCGGAGGGGCGCAGGACGCCGTCGCCGAAGTGGGCGGCCAGCGCCAGCCCGCCGGTGACCACGGAGATGGCCTCGGCGGTGGAGAGGGTGCCGCTGGGCGACTTCACCTTGGTGCGGCCGTCGCCGGTGACGCCCTCGCGCAGCTCGCGGAAGACGGTGACGACCCGGCGGATCTCCTCCAGCCCCTCGGGCGCTGCCGGGAGGTCCAGGGCGCGGCCCATCTGGTCGACGCGGCGGGCGACGATGTCGACCTCGGCGTCGGCGGTGGCGGGCAGCGGCAGCACCACGGTGTTGAAGCGGCGGCGCAGCGCGCTGGAGAGCTCGTTGACCCCGCGGTCGCGGTCGTTGGCGGTGGCGATGAGGTTGAAGCCGCGCACGGCCTGCACCTCCTGGCCGAGTTCCGGTATCGGGAGGGTCTTCTCGGACAGGACGGTGATGAGGGTGTCCTGGACGTCGGCGGGGATGCGGGTGAGTTCCTCGACCCGGGCGGTCATGCCGTCGGCCATGGCCCGCATGACGGGGCTGGGGACGAGGGCTTCGCGGCTCGGGCCGTGGGCGAGGAGGCGGGCGTAGTTCCAGCCGTAGCGGATGGCCTCCTCGGGGGTGCCGGCGGTGCCCTGGACCAGGAGGGTGGAGTCCCCGCTGACGGCGGCCGCGAGGTGTTCGGACACCCAGGTCTTGGCGGTGCCGGGGACGCCGAGGAGGAGCAGGGCGCGGTCGGTGGCGAGGGTGGTCACGGCGACTTCGACGATCCTGCGCGGGCCGACGTACTTGGGTGTGATGACGGTGCCGTCGCCGAGCGTGCCGCCGAGCAGGTAGGTGGCCACGGCCCACGGGGAGAGCTTCCAGCGGGTCGGGCGGGGCCGGTCGTCGGCCGCTTCCAGGGCTTTCAGTTCGTGTGCGAAGGCGTCTTCGGCGTGCGGTCGCAGCGCCTCGCCGGCGGTGTCGATTCCGGGCATGGTCATGGTCCCCCTCCAATGCTCGCCAGCCGTTCCCGACTGCTGGAACAACCGTGCACCATGCCACTGACAACGCCCCTTGTTCGAGCCGTTGTTGCAGGTCAGAGCGATTGTCAGTGGGGGTCTCTACGGTGGTTCACATGACTGGGCAGCAGGTCCGCCGGACGGCGGAACAGGTACTGGCTCTGGCTCCTGACGAGGCATCACGCAAGGCGGGAGGGAAGCTTGGAGGGGAGGGGCCGTGGACTCAGACCGGAGGTTCCGCTTCCGGTGCGGTGTGGGGGTTGTGCAAGGGCAGCGGCAGCACGCCGTACCGGACGGTCGTGGACCCGGCGGGGCCGGCGTACAAGTGCTCCTGCCCGAGCCGGAAGTTCCCGTGCAAGCACGCGCTGGGACTGATGCTGCTCTGGGCGGCGCGGGAGGCGGGCGATCCCGCCGAGGCGCCGGACTGGGCGGCGGGGTGGCTGGCGGAGCGGGCGGCCAGGACGGAGCGCCGGGCCGCCGGGCCGGCCCGGCCGGCCGACGCGGAGGCCGCCCGGAAGCGGGCCGAGCGCCGGGCGGAACGCGTCGGGGCGGGCGTCACCGAGCTGGAACAGCGGCTCGTGGACCTGCTCCGCGCCGGGCTCGCCGGGCAGGAGCGGGCGGGCTACGCGGGCTGGGAGGAGACCGCCGCCCGGATGGTCGACGCCCAGGCCCCCGGACTCGCCGCCCGGGTAAGGGAGTTGGGGGCAATACCCGGTTGCGGCGCCGGCTGGCCCGCCCGGATGCTTGAGGAGTTCGCGCTGCTGCACCTGCTGGACAGGGCCTGGCTGGGAGTGTCCGGGCTGCCGGAGCCGCTGGCCGCGACCGTCCGCAGCCGGGTGGGGCTGCCGTACGCGGCGGAGGGGGAACCCGTCCGGGACCGCTGGCTCGTACTGGCCCAGTACGACTCGGTGTCCCCGGACGGCCGGCTCACCACCCGCCGGACATGGCTGCGCGGGCTGGGGAGCGGACGCCCGGCCCTGGTGCTGGACTTCGGCCCGCCCGGGCGGCCGCCGGAACTGGCGCTGCCCACCGGACTGGTGCTGGAGGCGGAAGCCCGCTTCCGGCCCGGCTCGGCGGGGCTCCGGGCGGATCTCGGGGACCGCGCCGTCACGGCGGCGGCCCCCGGGGCTCCGGCCGGGGCGAGCACCGGAGAGGCCCTGGAGGCCTACGGGGCCGCGCTGCGGGAGGACCCGTGGCTGGAGTCCTGGCCGGTGGTCCTGGGTCCGGTGATCCCGATACCGGGGGAATCGGGTGAGGGGGGCTGGCAGATCGCGGACGCGGAAGGGACGTCCGCCCTGCCGGTGACGCTCGCTCCGGGCCGCTCGCGGTCGGGGCTGTGGCAGCTGGCCGCCCTCTCGGGCGGCGGGCCGGTCACGGTGTTCGGCGAGTGCGGCCACCGCGGCTTCACCCCGCTGACGGCCTGGCACCCGCATGCCGCGGAGCCGGTCGCCCTGGGGTGACGGCCGGGCCGGGGGGCCCGGGGGGCGTGCAGAGGAAGGGGGACGGCGGATCGGGGCCGGAGGGCCGGTACCGCGAGGTACGGGTCGACCGGGATCCGCCGTGCACATCGAGTACCCGGAACGGGGCGCGGGGGCGCCGCCGTACGGGATGAGAAAGCCGGGGGGCTTTGTGATGGACGACAACCACGCCAGCTGACGCATGCCCCGGTCCCGCGGAGGGGGCGGGACCGGGGCACGCGCAGGCACGGACACGGACACGCGGGACGACGAGGGAGGGGGTCCGGTGAACGACACCGACCATGCGGGCGGCACGACGGCCACGGCGGACGAGGGGGACGGGGACTGGGAGGAGCTGGTCGCGACCGCGCTGCTGGGCACCGAACGGCGGGGCGGCGCGCCGGAGGCACTGCTCGGCGC
>NZ_JBHWBP010000319.1:0-8942 GCF_042735575.1 Streptomyces sp. NPDC059564
GTACCCCCGACGGGGGTACCGGCCCGGCCATTCCGGCTTCTGCCACCAAATGACGCATCCTTGACAGCAATCCCCGCGAGAGAGGCGCTTCCAGGATGAGTGCACCCATGTCACCTCACGGACCCCAGAGTTTCTCGACCGTGCGAGGCCGTGGCTACCGGACGGAAGAGGTCGACCGGTACTTGGCGCGGCTGTCCGGGAGCCGGGACGAGGCGTGGGAACGGGTGGCTCGGCTGACCGTCCTGGCCAAGCGGATGGAGGCGGAGGCGGAGCGGCTGCGGGGCACCGTGGCCGGGCTGGCCCCGCAGACGTACGACGACCTGAGCGAGCGGGCCCGGCGGATCCTGGCGCTGGCCCAGGAGGAGGCGGAGGTCCTGCGGAGCGAGGCGCGGGCCGACGCGGTGGAGGCGATGGGCGCGGCCGAGGCGCACGCGGACCGGGTCGCGGAGCTGGCCCGGCACGACGCGGAGGCGGTGCGGGAGCAGACCGAGGTGCGGGCGCGGCAGGGGGTGCAGCGGGCGCAGCGGGAGGCCGACGGGCTGCGGGCGGAGGCGCGGGAGGACGCGGAGGGGTGGCGGTCGGAGGCGGTGGCGGCCGTGGCCGAGACGCGGCGGCGCTCGCAGGCGCTGCTGGCGGAGCGGGAGCAGGAGCAGGCGGAGCGCTGGGACGGGGCCGGGCGGGAGCTGGCGGCGCGGGAGGCGGAGCAGGAGGCGCGGTACGCGGAGCTGGAGCGGTACGCGGAGGCGCGGCTCGCGGAGGCTCGGCGGGGGTTCGCGGAGGCGGAGGAGTCGGCACGGCACGGGCAGGAGGACGCGGAGGCGCGGGCCGCCGAGGTGGTGGCGGAGGCGCGGGTGCGGGAGGAGCGGGCCGGGCGGGAGACGGACCGCGTCCTGCGGGAGCACGCGGAGTCCCAGGAGGAGATGCGGGCCCACATGAACCACGTCCGCTCCAGCCTGGCCGCCCTGACGGGCCGCGCCCCGGCGGAGGGCTGACGGCCGTCCCGCCAGGGCGGTTGCCCTGCCGGGCGGCTGCCCCGACTCCGCCCCGGGCGGCACGTCCGGCCTCGCCGCCCCTCAGGCCCGGCCTCCCCGGCGTGTGAGGGGGGAGTGGTGGAAGGGCGGGGCGGGGAGGGCCCGTCGGCCGTCAGGGAAGCGTCGTCAGGAAGGCGGCGATCTTCGGGGCGATGGCCGTGAGGTGGGTTTCCAGGGCGAAGTGGCCCGCGGCTTCGAAGATGTGGAGTTCCGCGTCCGGGACGTCGCCGAGGTACGCCTTGGCGCCCGCCGGGGTGAAGAAGGGGTCGCCCGCGCCCCAGACGACCAGCAGCGGCGGGCGGGCCGCGCGGAGCCAGGCCTGCCAGTCCGGGTAGTGCGCGAAGTTGGAGGCGTAGTCGAAGGCCAGGTCGGCCTGGGCGTCGGCGCGCCCCGGCAGGCCGAGGTAGTGGACGTCCAGGGTCCAGTTGTCGGGGGAGACGAGGGAGGGGTCCGCGACCCCGGTCTCGTACTGGAAGCGGGTGCCCTCCTGCGTGAAGAGCCCCCGTACGCGCTCCTCGTCGCCGGGGACGTCGCGGGAGAGCCCCGCGAATTCCCGGGCCGCGTCCGAGAGGCCCTCGTCGTACGCGTTGCCGTTCTGGACGATCAGGCCCGTGATCCGCTCCGGCCGCCGCGTGGCGAGCCGCAGCCCCACGGGGGCGCCGAAGTCGAACACGTACAGCGCGAAGCGTTCCAGGCCGAGGGCGTCGGTGAAGCCCTCCACGATGTCCGCGAGCCGGTCGAAGGTGTACGTGAACCCTTCCGGGGCCTCGGTGCGGCCGAAGCCGGGGTAATCGGGGGCGATCAGCCGGTACGGGGTGCCGGCGAGCGCGTCCATCAGGCGGGTGAACTGGTGGGACGAGGTCGGGAAGCCGTGCAGGAGCAGCAGGACGGGGGCGTCGGCGGGACCGCTCTCGCGGTAGGCCACGGATACCCCGTCCACGTCGACGGTGTGGTGGGAGATCGTCATTACATGCCTCCTTGGGCTTCGGTGGCATTAGTCTGAGCGATCTTGGCTAATGGGTCAAGAGGGGTTGATAGAGTTAGGGACATGAGTTCGTTTCCTCTTGTGGGTGAGCCCCTCGCGCTGGATCTGATCAACGCCGGGGATCGCCTCGGCGACCCCGCGGGGCTCGCCGCCTGGCTGGCCGAGCAGGGTGGGCGGCTGGAGGCCGTCGAGGTGGGGGAGGCCGAGGCGGGCGCCGTACGGGGCGTGCAGGAGGCCGCCGGGCCGCTGCTGGAGGCCGCCCGGCGGGGGGAGCGGCCGCCCCGGGAGGCGCTGCGCGCGCTCAACGGCGCCCTCGCCGCGGCCCCGTCCCACCGGGAGCTGGCCTGGACGGCGGAGGCCGGGCTGACGGCGGCCCCGCACAGGACGGCCGGCCCGGCGCGGCGGCTGGCCGCGCAGCTCGCGGAGGCCGTGGCGGAGCTGCTGACGGACCCCCGGGTGACGGAGGTCCGGCGGTGCGAGGGGGAGGGCTGCGTGCTGCTGTTCCTCCCGGCGCACCCCCGCCGCCGCTGGTGCGTGGCGTCGGTGTGCGGCAACCGGGCCCGGGTGGCCCGCTACTACGCCCGCCACAAGGAGGCGTGAGCGCCCGTCAGCCGGCCGGTGCGTAGCGGTACGGGTCGCTGCGCAGGCCGCGCGAGGTGACCACCACCGTGAACGGCGGCTGCGCGGTGGGCGGCAGAGGGGCCGTCAGGGCCCCCGTCACCGGGTCCGGGGTGGCCGCGAGGGCGGTGTCGTCCACCGTCAGGCGGGGTTCGGTGAAGCCGCCGCCCTCCACCGTGAGCAGGCCGTCGGCGGCGCTGACGTGGGTGATGACCGGGTTGCCGCGGGTGGCCATCTTGTTGACCAGGTAGGCCCCCGCCGGTGCGCCGGTCAGGGCCCAGATCTCGGACGGCAGGTGCGGCAGGCCGGCGCCGACGTCGGAGAGGAAGAAGAGGACGACGTAGAGCATCGTGACCGCGCTCAGGGCCACGTACTGGAGGTCCACGAGGTCGGTGCGGCCGCTGTCGTTCGCGATCAGTTCCCGCAGCGGGCGGCGGCCGGTGGCGGTCGGCTTCGGGGCCGGTTTGGCCATGGTGCCGCTCTCCACCCGCAGGCCGACGACCGTCTTCGCCGCGATCAGGGCCGCGTAGGGGCCTCCGAGCAGCGGCAGGTACACCGAGGTCAGGGTGGACAGGGGGCCGTCGGGGCCCTGGAAGTAGCGGATTCCGCCGCCCGCCGTCAGGCCGTACGCGAGGATCGCGAGCAGCAGCCAGACCAGGATCACCGTCCAGGCCAGGGCGAGGGTGGTGGAGGTGGAGAGCCGGCCGTCGCGGCCGGTCACCGGGCCGGGACGGCGGGCCAGGCGCAGGGCTGCGGGCCCGGCCAGGGCGGCCAGTAACGCCAGTGCGAAGAGTGCGGATGCCATGCGTCCCCCCGGGTCGGTCCTGGGGAAGAGGGTTGCCTATTGAGCCCGAGCATGACAAGTCGCCCCGGGGTCCCGGCTACTCCTGTTCCGGCAGCACCGGGAAGCGGCGCGGCGCCACCAGCAGCAGGACCAGCAGGGCGGCCACCGCCGCGGCCGTCGCGCCGAGGAAGATGTGGTCCACGGCCGCCGCCACCGCCCCGCGCAGGTGCGCCGAGGCGGCCGGCGTGAGGGAGCCCGGCTCGGCCAGGGCCCGCGACACGTCGTCGAGCCGCTCCGGGAGCCCCGCCACCGGCGCGTCCGCCAGCCGGGCGGCGACGGTCGCGTTGGCCACCGCCCCCAGCAGCGCGGCCCCCACGCTCTGCCCGACGGTGCGGCAGAACAGCACGGAGGCCGTCGTGGTGCCCCGCTCGGCCCAGCCCACCGTGGACTGCACGCCGACGATCAGCGGCAGCTGGAACAGCCCGAGGGCGGCTCCCAGCAGCAGCATGACCAGCGCGGGCTGCCACGGCCGGGCGGGGTGCGGGAGCAGGGTGAAGGAGAACAGGATCACCGCGGCCAGCGAGATGCCGAGGACGGCGGTGTCGCGGAAGCCGATGCGCCGGTAGACGTGCTGGCACAGGGCCGCCGACAGGGGCCAGCTCAGGGTCATCAGGGCCGTCACGAACCCGGCCCCGACCGGCCCGAGGCCGAGTACGGACTGGGCGTACGTCGGCATGAACACCATCGGGGCGACCATCAGCAGCCCCAGCGCCCCCAGCGCCAGGTTCACGGCGGCGATGGTCCGACGGCGCCACACCCAGCCCGGCAGGATCGGCTGCGCCGCCCGGCGTTCCACCCGGACCACCACGGCGGCCAGCACCGCGCTCGCGCCGAGCAGCGCCAGCGAGGGCGCCGACAGCCAGGGCCAGGCGACCCCGCCCTGCACCAGCGCGAAGAGCAGCAGCCCGCCGCAGGCGAAGACTCCGAGCGCTCCGGCCCAGTCCACCGGGCCCCGGCGGCCGGGGGAGCGTACGGGCTCCACGAGGTGGCGGGCGGTCAGCCACAGGGCGAGCCCGGCGAGCGGCACGTTGATCAGGAAGGTCCAGCGCCACCCCGGGCAGGCGGCCAGCAGACCGCCGAGCGCCGGGCCCAGCAGGGAGGAGCTCGCCCACACGGTGGTCATCCGGGCCTGGATCCGCGGGCGGTCCCGGAGCGGGTAGAGGTCGGCGGCCAGGGTCTGCACGGTGCTCTGGAGGGCGCCGCCGCCCAGCCCCTGCACGATCCGGAACGCGATCAGCGCGGCCATGTTCCAGGCCGAGGCGCACAGGACGGAGCCGAGGAGGAAGAGGGATGTCCCGAAGAGGAGGACGGGCTTGCGGCCGAGGGTGTCGTTGAGCTTGCCGTACACGGGGAGGGTGACGGTGACGGCGAGCAGGTAGCCGGAGAAGAGCCAGGTGAAGACGGAGAAACCGCCGAGGTCCCCGACGATCTGGGGGACGGCGGTGGAGACGATCGTGCTGTCCAGGGCGACCAGGGACATGCCCAGCATCAGCGAGACCACCACGGCGGTCGGCGGCCGGCCGGGCGTGACGCCCCCCGGCGCCGAGGCCCGCGCCGGACCGGCGAAAGCCACGCCCGCCGCCCCCGCCGACCCCGCCGCCCGCGCCGGATCGGCGGAAACCTTTCCCCCGGCGGCGTCCGCCGCGTTCCCCCCGCCCCCGTCCGCCCCGCGCTCCCCTGACCCCACCGCGTCCCCCTCGTCTGCGGAGAACACCATCTCACCGGGGGTGTGCCCGCCGGTATCCCCTACCCCGCGTCCGCCGAAGGACGGACATCCCCTAGGGGTATCTCCACACAAGGGCCCAGGGGTCTTTCGTCCCGGCGGAGGAGGCCGAAGGGCCCGCGGCGTCCTTAACTGGTTCATACGAGCGGGGCGCGGGGGGTGGGGTTAACCCCCCGGTGGATACGGCGAGGGGCACCAGGGCGCCGGACCCCCTCCGCAGCACAGACTTCACCGCGGTGACGCACACGAGCGCGCACGCTGACGAACCACATGGGGAGAAAACCGTGACAACGGCGATGACCGAAACCAGGCACGGGGGGACCGGCGGCCACGGCGCCGTCGCGGCCCGGGCGCGCAAGGTCGTCAAGGCCTACGGCTCCGGCGAGACCCGCGTCGTCGCGCTGAACGAGGTGGACGTGGACATCCACCGCGGCCGGTTCACCGCGATCATGGGCCCGTCCGGCTCGGGCAAGTCCACACTGATGCACTGCCTGGCCGGACTGGACACCGTGACCAGCGGAAAGATCCAGCTGGACGAGACCGAGATCACCGGCCTGAAGGACAAGAAGCTCACCCAGCTGCGCCGCGACAAGATCGGCTTCATCTTCCAGGCGTTCAACCTGCTGCCGACGCTCAACGCCCTGGAGAACATCACCCTCCCCATGGACATCGCGGGCCGCAAGCCCGAGCAGCAGTGGCTGGAGCGGGTCGTCGAGACCGTGGGCCTCGCGGGCCGCCTCAAGCACCGCCCGACCGAACTCTCCGGCGGCCAGCAGCAGCGCGTGGCGGTCGCCCGGGCGCTCGCCGCCCGCCCGGCGATCATCTTCGGCGACGAGCCGACCGGAAACCTGGACTCCCGGGCCGGCGCCGAGGTCCTCGGCTTCCTGCGCCGCTCCGTGGACGAGCTGGGCCAGACCATCGTGATGGTCACCCACGACCCCGTCGCCGCCTCCTACGCGGACCGCGTCATCTTCCTCGCCGACGGCAGCATCGTCGACGAGATGTACGCGCCCACCGCCGACCAGGTCCTCGACCGCATGAAGGACTTCGACGCGCGCGGGCGGACCTCGTGACCGTCATGAAGACCGCGCGACGCAACTTCTTCGCGCACAAGGGGCGGATGGCGCTCTCCGCCGTCGCCGTACTGCTCTCCGTCGCCTTCGTCTGCGGGACGCTCGTCTTCACGGACACGATGAGCACGACCTTCGACAAGCTGTTCGCGGTCACCAGCTCCGACGTCACCGTCAGCCCCAAGCCGCCCGCCGAGGGCGAGGACAACCAGATGCGGGGCAAGCCGCAGGTGCTGCCCGGCTCGGCCGTGGAGAGCGTCCGCAAGGCCGAGGGCGTCAAGTCCGCCGAGGGCGCCGTCTTCTCGACCGCCGTCACGGTCGTCAACTCCAAGAACGAGAACATGGGGTCGACCACCGGAGCCCCGACCATCGCGGGCAACTGGACCGAGAACGAACTCAAGTCCATGAAGATCACCTCCGGTCAGGCCCCGCGCGGCCCCACCGAGGTGATGGTCGACGCCGACACCGCCGACAAGCACCACCTGAAGCTCGGCGACGAACTGCGGACCATCGCCATCACCGGTGACATCCGCTCGAAGATCAGCGGCATCGCCACCTTCACCGTCACCAACCCGGGCGCGGCCATCGTCTACTTCGACACCGCCACCGCGCAGGAGAAGCTGCTCGGCGCCCCCGGCGCGTTCACCCACGTCAACGTCACCGCCAAGGACGGCGTCAGCGACGAGCAGCTCAAGAAGAACGTCGCCGCCACGGCCGGCGCGGACGCGTACAAGCTGCAGACCGCCAAGGAGGCCGCGGCCGCCAACAAGAAGGACATGGGCTTCCTCGACGTCATGAAGTACGTGATGCTCGGCTTCGCCGGGATCGCCTTCCTCGTCGGCATCTTCCTGATCTTCAACACCTTCTCGATGCTGGTCGCCCAGCGCACCCGTGAGATCGGCCTGATGCGGGCCATCGGTTCCGACCGGAGCCAGATCAACCGCTCCGTCCTCATCGAGGCCCTGCTGCTCGGTGTGGTCGGCTCCCTCGCCGGAGTCGCGGCGGGCGTGGGCCTGGCCGTCGGCCTGATGAAGCTCATGGGCCAGATGGGCATGCACCTGTCCACCGACGATCTGACGGTCAAGTGGACGACCCCGGTCCTCGGCCTGGTCCTCGGCATCGTCGTCACCGTCGTCGCCGCCTACATCCCGGCCCGCCGGGCCGGCAAGGTCTCCCCGATGGCGGCCCTGCGCGACGCCGGAACCCCCGGCGACCGCAAGGCCGGTGTGGTCCGCGCGGTCCTCGGCCTGGTCCTGACCGGCATCGGCGGCGCGGCCCTGTTCCTCGCCGCGGCCGCCGAGAAGGCCGCGGCCGGCTCGCTGTGGCTGGCCCTCGGCGTGCTCTTCAGCCTCATCGGCTTCATCGTGATCGGCCCGCTGCTGGCCGGTGTCGTGGTCCGGGTGCTCGCCGCCCCCGTGCTGCGGCCCTTCGGCTCCGTCGGCCGGCTCGCCGAGCGCAACGCGCTGCGCAACCCGCGCCGTACGGGCGCCACGGCCGCCGCGCTGATGATCGGACTGGCGCTGGTCGCCTGCCTGTCGGTGGTCGGCTCCTCGATGGTGGCCTCCGCCACCGACGAACTCGACCGGACGGTCGGCGCGGACTACATCGTCAGCTCCGACAGCATGCAGCCCGTCATGCCGCAGGCCGAGCAGGCCATGCGCGCCGTCAAGGGCCTCGACCACGTCACCGCCTACCGGGAGGTCGAGGGCAAGATCACCGCCCCCGACGGCAGCAGCCTGCGGAGCGAGCTGAGCGTCACCGACCCGACGTACGCCCAGGACGTGCGCCGCAAGATGACCGCGGGCCGCCACGAGGACGCGTACGCGGCCGGCTCCATGGCGGTCGGCTCGCTCTACGCCGACGAGCACCACGTCAGGGTCGGCGACGAGCTGACGGTCGCCTTCACCGGCGGCAGGACGACGAAGCTGAAGGTCGCCGCGATCACCTCGGACGAGGGCAACCTCGACAAGGGCGTGAAGTACATCAGCACCGCGACCGCCGAGGCGAACCTCCCGGCGGACCAGCTGCCCCGCCCCTTCATGCTGCTGGCCAAGGCGCGGTCCGGGCAGGCCGACAGCGCGTACGCGGCGGTCAAGGCGGCCCTGGCCGAGTACCCGCAGTACAAGGTGCTCAACCAGACCGACTACAAGGAGAACCTCAAGGACCAGGTCGGGCAGCTGCTCAACATGGTCTACGGCCTCCTCGCCCTCGCGATCATCGTCGCGGTGCTGGGCGTCGTGAACACCCTGGCCCTCTCGGTGGTAGAGCGGACCCGCGAGATCGGTCTGATGCGCGCCATCGGCCTCTCCCGCCGCCAGCTGCGCCGGATGATCCGCCTGGAGTCGGTCGTCATCGCCCTCTTCGGCGCCCTGCTGGGCCTCGGCCTGGGCATGGGCTGGGGCGCGACCGCGCAGCAGCTCCTCGCCCTCCAGGGCCTGAAGGTGCTGGAGATCCCGTGGCCGACCATCCTCGGGGTGTTCGCCGGCTCGGCCCTGGTGGGCCTGTTCGCCGCACTGGTTCCGGCCTTCCGGGCGGGGCGGATGAACGTACTGAACGCGATCGCCAGCGAGTAGTCGGCGCGGGGCGGTCGTACGGGGGAAACAACGGGGGAAAGTACGGGGGAACGGGGGAAAGCGCCGGTCCCGGGCCGTCCGCGAGGGCGGCCCGGGGC
>NZ_JBHWBP010000320.1:0-8930 GCF_042735575.1 Streptomyces sp. NPDC059564
GTAGTCGTGCAGGTTGTACTGCTTGGTGCCGGTGGTGTCGGTGAAGCCCGCGACGTTGGAGTCCCACATCGCGTAGCCCTCGTGGTGCTTGGCGGTGATCACGAGGTACTTCATGCCGGCGTTCCTGGCCAGTTCGGCGATGGTGGCGGCGTTGAAGCCGGCCGGGTTGAACGGGGTGGTCACCTGGGTCTGGTAATCGGCCTTGTTCCAGTTCTCGCTGGAGAACGCCCACTCGCCGTGGCCGCGGTAGGAGTAGGAGCCGAAGTGGATGAACATGCCGAACCTGGCCTGGTACCACCAGTCCAGTTTCGAGGGGACGGTGTAGGCCCGGGCGGTGGCGGGCCACATGACCTGCGGCAGACCGAAGGCCACGGCGCCGCCTGCGAGGGCGGCGGCCTTGATCAGGGAGCGTCGGCTGAGGGGGGACGAGGACATCGTTCGACTCCTGGAGGGTGGGGGACGGGGGAGGGCGGAACGTGCTCGGACATCGGATGTGCGTCTCGGTCTGTCCAGTGGGCGACGGGGCACGGCAGCGGGTGCTACGCGTTCTCCACCAGGACGATGTCCAGGGTCCTGGGCCCGTGTACGCCCTCGACCCGGTCCAGCTCGATGTCACTGGTGGCCGAGGGGCCGGAGATGAGCGTGAGCGGCCTGCGGGGGTCGAGCCGGCTCAGTGCGTCGGGCACGTCGGGGACGATCTGGTCCACCCGGACCACGCAGACGTGCTGGTCCGGCAGCAAGGTGAGGACCCGGCGCCCCTGGCCGGGTCCGTGGTCGAGGATCACGGTGCCGGTGACGGCGATCGCGGTGGCAACGGTGGTGACCACGGCGTCCGCCCCGTCGAGTTGTCCCCCCGTCAGCGGCGGAGCGTCTTCCAGCCGCGACCAGGGCCCCTGCGGGACCAGGTCCTCGGGAAACCCTGGCGGCACCACCAGGGACCGTGCTCCGGTGCGGGCCAGCGCGCGCCCGACGGCCGCCGCCGCGTCGGCCGCCGGAACGCGGACCACCGTGGCCCGGTACTCGGCCGCACGCTCGGCGAACAGCCCGACGACGTCGGGTCCCGCGTGGTCGGCGCGTGGAGCGGTGGGGAGCGGTATGGCGTCGGGGTCCTCCGATGCGGGTACGCCGGCCAGGGCTGCCCGCACCGCGTCCAGGACGCTCTCGCGGCCGTTCGTCATCGGTCCTTCCTCTCCCCCGTCGCCGGGTTGTCTTCCTTCGCGGGTGTTCTCGTCCGGCGCCACCAGGCACGGAACGATTCCCGGGGCGGCTGGGGCGTGTCACGGGTGGCGGACCAGCGGGCGAACGGACCCGGCAGGGCGCCGATCCGGCCGTCGCTGGCCACCAGCCGCGACCCGAGGGCGGCGAGCTTCTGGGCCGCGGCCAGTCGTCCCGGGGAGGCCAGGGCGGCTCCGGCGGCCTTCATGGCGAGCCCCTCGGCGGTGGGCAGGAGTCTGTTCCGCCGCCCCGCCTCCACGACCTCCGCGCGCAGGTGGACCAGCACCTCGGGAATGTTGATCTTCACGGGGCAGGCGTCGTAGCAGGCGCCGCACAGGGTCGAGGCGAAGGGCAGGGAGGCCGCCCCGCTTGTGATGTCACCGCCGATGCCGACGAGCTGCGGGGTCAGTACGGCCCCGATCGGGCCGGGGTAGACGGATCCGTAGGCGTGGCCGCCCGTGCGCTCGTACACCGGGCAGACGTTCAGGCACGCCGAGCAGCGGATGCAGGCGAGGGCCTGGCGGCCCACCTCGTCGGCCAGCGTCGCGGTACGGCCGTTGTCGAGGAGGACCAGGTGGAAGTTCTGGGGGCCGTCGCCCTCGGTGACGCCGGTCCACAGGGAGGTGTACGGGTTCATGCGCTCGCCCGTCGACGAGCGGGGCAGGAGCTGGAGGAAGACCTCCAGGTCGGCGAAGGACGGCAGCACCTTCTCGATGCCCATCACGGTGATCAGCGTCTCGGGCAGGGTCAGGCACATCCGCCCGTTGCCCTCCGACTCCACCACCACCACCGTTCCGGTGTCGGCGGCGGCGAAGTTGGCGCCCGAGACGGCCACCTTGGCCCGCAGGAACTTCTCCCGCAGGTGGAGCCGGGCCGCCTCGGCGAGATCGCGGGGATCGTCGGAGAGCCCTTCGGGAGCCGGCCTGCCCCACTCCCCCATCTCCCGCCGGAAGATCTCCCGGATCTCGGAGCGGTTGCGGTGGATGGCCGGCACCAGGATGTGGGACGGGCGGTCGCGGCCCAACTGCACGATGAGTTCCGCCAGATCGGTCTCGTAGGCGCGGATGCCGGCGTCGGCGAGCGCCTCGTTGAGACCGATCTCCTGGGTCGCCATCGACTTGACCTTGACGATTTCACTCTGGCCGGTCGCCCGCACCAGGTCGGTGACGATGCGGTTGGCCCCGGCGGCGTCCGCCGCCCAGTGGACCGTTCCGCCCGCGGCGGTCACCGCCTTCTCCAGGCGCAGGAGATGGTGGTCGAGGTGGCGCAGGGTGTGGCGTTTGACGGCTGCGGCCGTCTCCCGCAGGTCCTCCCAGTCCTCCAGTTCGGCGGCGACCGCCAGCCGTTTGTCCCGGATGGTGCCGGTCGCCCGGCGCAGGTTCGCCCGCAGTTGGGTGTCCGCGAGCGCGCTGCGCGCCGCCTGGGGGAAGGCCGGGGTTCCCAGCCATACGACGTTGTCGGCGCCGCTCACCGTACGTCCCCTTCCGTTGAGGCCAGGATCTCGGCCAGGTGCATCGTGCCGACGCCGGTACGGAGGCGGGACAGCCCGCCGCCGATGTGCATGAGGCAGGAGTTGTCGCCCGCGCACAGGAACTCGGCGCCGGTTCCCAGGACGTGCCGCATCTTGTCGGCGAGCATGGCGTTGGACACGTCCGCGTTCTTCAGGGCGAAGGTGCCGCCGAAGCCGCAGCAGGACTCGGCGGCGGGCAGTTCGACGAGGTCGATGCCCTTCACGGCGCGCAGCAGCGTGAGCGGCCGGTCGCCAACGCGGAGCATGCGCAGCGAGTGGCAGGTCGGGTGGTAGGTGACGCGGTGCGGGAAGTACGCGCCGACGTCGGTGACGCCGAGGACGTCGACGAGGAGTTCCGACAGCTCGTACACCGTCGGCGCCACTCGCTCGACCGCCCCGGCGAGGGCGGCGTCCCCGTACTGGGCGGCCACCACCCGGTGGTGGTCGCGCACCATGCCCGCGCAGGACCCGGAGGGGGCGACGACGGCGTCGTACCCCTCGAACACCTCGGCGAAGCGGCGCACCATGGGCAGCGTCTCGGGCCGGTAGCCGGTGTTGAAGTGCATCTGGCCGCAGCACGTCTGGCCCTGCGGGAACTCCACGGTGTGGCCCAGGCGTTCCAGCAGTGCGGTCACCGCCTGGCCGGTGCGGGGGAACATCGTGTCGTTGAAGCACGTGATGAAGAGGGCTATGCGCATGGGGTTTCCTGGGACGGGTCCTGGGGCAGGTCCGGGGGTACCGTGATGGTCAGGCCGTAGGTCCGCACAGCCGTGCCGGTGAAGACGTCGCGGCGCTCGGCCGGGCTGAGCTCGACCGTCACGCGGTCGGCAGCGGCGAGGACTTCGGCGTAGGTGGCGGCGAGCCGGCAGACGGGCCAGTCGGAGCCGAACATCAGCCGCCCGGGGCCGAAGGCGTCCAGGACCGTGTCGGCGTACGGCCTGAGGTCGTCGACCGTCCAGGAACCCCAGTCGGCTTCGGTGACCATGCCCGAGAGTTTGCAGACGGTGTTGGGGAGGGCGGCGAGGCGCCTGATCTGCTCCGCCCAGGGGGCGAGTTCGCCGGACGCGATGGGCGGCTTGCCGAGGTGGTCGAGGACGAAGGTGAGGCCGGGCAGGCGCTGCGCGGCCTCGACTGCGGCGGCGAGTTGGTGCGGCTTCACCACGAGGTCGTAGACGAGCCCCGCCTCGGCGATCGCGGTCAGGCCGCGCAGTGCCTCCTGGCGCACGAGCCAGCGGGGGTCCGGCTCACCCTGCACCTGGTGGCGCATCCCCACCAGATGCTCGCCGCCAGGGCCGGCGCGCAGCCCGGCGAGAGTGTCGGCGACGTCGGGTACGGTCAGGTCGGTCCACCCGACGACCCCGGCGACGAGGTCGCTGCGCGCGGCCGTGGCCAGGAACTCGGGGGTCTCCTCCGGCACGGTGATCGTCTGCACCAGCACGGTGGCGGTGACGCCGGCCGCACGGGCCTCCGGTGCCAGGTCGACGAGGGAGAAGTCCCTGCGCAGCGGCGCGAGTTCGGGCCCGGTGATCCAGTCCTGGTCGCGGACGGACAAGTCCCACACGTGGTGGTGGGCGTCCACGATTCCCGGCCCGTGGTCCGCCCCGGTCACAGCTCCCACACCACCGGCAGCGTGGTGTCCGCACCCTGCGCGGAGTAGTCGTGGACGACGTCCAGCAGCTCGGCCATCCGCGCCTGCCAGGCGATGTTGACCGGCAGCTTCTCGAGTTCGGCGATCATCGCCTGGTAGTCCCGGACCTCCAGTACGTGGAACAGGTCGGTGCCGCTGCGCCAGATCGTCCACTCGCTCACCCCCGCGCCGCGGATGGCGGCGGTCAGCTCCTCGGGCACCTGCCGGTGCGCGGCGTCGTACTCCTCGATGCGGTCGGTGCGGACCTTGGTGTGCAGGGCGACCTTCATGACGGCTCCTTCGGCGACGGGGTTTCCCCGATGGGTGCGGTGACGGGGACGGGGGTGTCCGGGTCCAGCAAGCCCTCGGCGCGCAGCTCGTCCCACAGGGCGTCCGGGATCGGGCGCCCCAGCTGCTCCACGGTGTCGCGGACCTCCTCGGGGGAACGGGCACCGGTCAGGACGCTCGCCACGGACGGGTGGCCGAACGGGAAGCGCAGCGCGGCGGCCCGCAGCGGCACGCCGCGGCGCTCGGTGACCGCCAGCAGCCGCAGCGCCCGGTCGAGCACCGGCTGCGGGACCGGCCCGTAGTCGTACGTGGCACCCGGCCAGGGGGCGGTCAGCAGCCCGGAGTTGAACACTCCCCCGATGACGACGCTGCGGCCGCGGGCGGCCGCCTCCGGGAGCAGTTCGGTGAGCCCGTCCTGTTCCAGGAGGGTGTAGCGGCCGGCCAGGAGCACCACGTCGATGTCGGTCTCGCGCAGGAAGCGGGCCGGCAGGGCGGACTGGTTCATGCCGATGCCGATCGCCCCGACCACGCCTTCGCTCCGCAGCCGCTCCAGGGCCGGGTACGCCTCGCGCAGCGCCTGCTCGGCGTGGTCGTCCGGGTCGTGCAGCAGGGCGATGTCGACGCGGTCGAGGCCCAGGCGTTCGAGGCTCGCCTCCAGCGAGCGCAGCACTCCGTCGGCGCTGAAGTCCCAGATCCGGCGGTGGGTGGCCGGGACGGCGAAGCCGTGGTCGAGGTCGTTTCCGGGGATGCCCCGCGGATCCGGCACGAGGAGCCGGCCCACCTTCGTGGAGAGGGTGTAGGTGTCGCGGGGGCGGTCGCGCAGGGCGGCGCCGAGCCTCCGTTCCGACAGGCCCAGCCCGTAGTGGGGGGCGGTGTCGAAGGTGCGGACCCCGGCGTCCCAGGCCGCGTCCACCGTGGCGTGGGCGGCCTCCTCGGTGACCGGGTGGTAGAGGTTGCCGAGGGCCGCGCAGCCGAGGGCGAGTTCCGAGACCGGTACCGCGCTGCCGCCCAGCCCGGTGGTCCTCACGACCGGGCCGCCGGGCGCAGCCGCAGTCCCTGCATGCCGCCGTCCACCGCGAGCGCGGTGCCGGTGACGGACGCCGCGGCCGGACCGGCCAGGTAGACGATGGCGGCCGCCACCTCGTCCGCGGTCACCAGACGGCCCATGGGCTGGCGTGCGTTGAGCGCGGCCCGTTCGGCCTCGGGATCGTCGGCGGCGTCGAGCAGCCGGGCCACCCACGGGGTGTCGGCGGTGCCGGGGTTGACGCAGTTGACGCGGACGCCCTCGCCGACGTGATCGGCGGCCATGGCCAGGGTGAGGGACAGCACGGCGCCCTTGCTGGCGGAGTACAGGGCGCGCTGCGGCAGTCCGGCGGTGGCCGCGATGGAGCAGGTGTTGACCACGGACGCAGTGCCCGGACGGGCAGTGGCAGCGCGGCGCAGGTGGGGCAGGGCGGCGCGGGTGGTGCGGACCATGCCGAGGACGTTGACGTCCAGGACGCGGTGCCACTGTTCGTCGGGGTTGTCCTCGACGGTGCCGGCGGCACCGATGCCCGCGTTGTTGACGAGGATGTCGATGCCGCCGAGCCGCGCGGCCGCCTCCTCGACGGCGGCGCGTACGGAGGCGTCGTCGCTGACGTCGGCCTTGAGGCCGAGCAGCGGTTCGCGCACGCCGTGCGGATCGAGGTCGAGTACGGCGACGGCCGCGCCCCGAGCCGCCAGCGCGCGGGCCGTGGCGAGCCCGATACCGGACGCGCCGCCCGTGACGAGAGCCCTCAGGCCGGTCAGTTCGGTCATGCCACTTCCTCCTGCGAGGCGCGGTCGGCTACCCAGAACGTACCGTCCGGGTAGAGGTACTCGGCGATGGACTCCTCACGCATGGCGGCGGAGAATCCGGGTGCGAGCGGCGCGGTGTAGTGGCCGTCCCGGATCACCACCGGCTCGACGAAGTGCTGGTGGAGGTGATCGACGTACTCGATGACGCGGTTCTCGGTGGTTCCGGAGAGGGCCAGGTAGTCGAACATCGACAGGTGCTGCACCAGCTCGCACAGCCCCACTCCGCCGGCGTGGGGGCACACCGGCACCCCGTACTTCGCGGCGAGCAGCAGGATCGCGAGGTTCTCGTTGACCCCGCCGACCCGCGCCGCATCGATCTGGAGGACGTCGATGGCGCCGGCCTGGAGGAGCTGCTTGAAGACGATCCGGTTCTGTACGTGCTCGCCGGTGGCCACCTTCACGGGAGCGACGGCCTGCCGTACGGCCGCGTGCCCGAGGACGTCGTCGGGGCTGGTCGGCTCCTCGATCCAGTACGGGTCGAACTCGGCGAGCGCGTTGGTCCACGTGATCGCCTCGGGCACGTTCCACCGCTGATTGGCGTCGATGGCGATGCGGATGCCGTCACCGACGGCGCCGCGGGCGGTGCGCAGCCGCCGGATGTCGTCGCTCAGGTCCGCGCCGACCTTGAGCTTGATCTGCGTGAAGCCGTCGGCGACGGCCTGCTTGGCCAGCCGGGTGAGCTTCTCGTCGGTGTAGCCGAGCCAGCCCGGGGAGGTGGTGTAGCCGGGATATCCGCGCTCCAGCAGGGTCGCCTCACGTTCCGCGAGGCCCGTGCGGCCTTCGCGCAGGAGCGCGAGGGCGTCCTCGGGGGTCAGGGCGTCGGCGATGTAGCGGAAGTCGACCTGGGAGACCAGCCACTCGGGCCGGGCGTCGGCGAGCAGCCGCCACAGCGGCTTGCCCTCCCGCTTGGCCGCCAGGTCCCACACGGCGTTGACCACGGCACCGATCGCCATGTGCATCACGCCCTTCTCGGGGCCGAGCCAGCGCAGCTGGCTGTCGCCGACCAGATCCCGGCTGACCGATCCCGGATCGGCGCACAGCTCCGCTACGGAGCGGCCCACGAGATGGGGCCGCAGCGCGTCGATCGCGGCGACCTGGACGTCGTTGCCGCGTCCGATGGTGAAGGTGAAGCCGTGTCCTTCGTGCCCGTCGCCGGCGTCGGAGCGCAGCACGACATAGGCGGCGGAGTAGTCGGGATCCGGGTTCATCGCGTCGGAGCCGTCCAGTTCCCGCGAGGTGGGGAAACGGACGTCGTACGTGTCGACGGCGGTGATCCGAGCGGAGGTTCCAGTCAAGGGGGTGCTGCCTTTCACGCTTGGGCGAAGATCTGGCGCTGGCTGCCGAGGCCGTCGATGGAGAGCTCGACCGTGTCGCCGGGGCGCAGGTAGGGAGTGCCGGGGAGACCCAGAGCCACGCCCGCGGGCGTACCGGTGTTGATCACGTCGCCCGGCTCCAGGACCATGTACTGGCTCAGGTACCAGACGATGTGGTCGACCGTGAAGATCATGTCGCTGGTGTGCCCGTCCTGCCGCTTCGCGCCGTTGACGCTCAGGTGCAGGCCGAGGTCCTGCGGGTCGCCGGCCTCGTCGGCGGTGACCAGCCACGGGCCGAGCGGGTTGAAGGTCTCGCAGGATTTGCCCAGGTCCCACTGCGGCGAGTACTCCAGCTGGAATTCCCGCTCCGATACGTCGTGGCTGATCGTGTACCCGGCGATCACGGCCCGCGCGGCATCCGGTCCGTCCAGGTAGCGCGCCCGGCGGCCGATGACGACCGCGAGTTCGACCTCCCAGTCGGTCTTCACCGATCCACGGGGGATCAGCACCTCGTCGTACGGGCCGACGACCGTGGCCGCGTCCTTCATGAACACCACCGGGCGCGCGGGAATCGCCGCGCCGGTCTCGGCGGCGTGATCGCGGTAGTTCAGGCCGATGCAGACGACCTTGCCGGGGCGGGTGACGGGTGCCCCGATCCGCAGCCCGTCCCGGTCCAGTTCGGGCAGCTCCCCCGCCGAGACCGCCGCGCGGGCCCGCTCGATCCCCCCGGAGGCGAGGAAGGCACCGTCGATGTCGCGGGTCACGGGGGAAAGATCCAGCAGCCGGCCGTCGTCGACGCGTACCGCGGGCCGTTCTTCACCTGGGGATCCGACGCGTAGCAGTTTCACCGGGCAGCTCCCTTGCCGAGCGGGTTTCGGATTCGTCTGTGGGATCGGCCGCACGGGCGGGCTACCTGAGGTGCGCCGGTACGGGCCGTTCGCCACGGCTCCCGCCATCCGCACGGTCAGTCATCGGATGTATCGCGGGCCACAGCGAACATAGACGCGGAGATCGCAGCTGACAATGGATTCCTCGGATGTATTTCCTCGCCGTTGTCGGCAGACGCTCTCGCGGAGCGACTCTTCCGAAGCCGTCCGGGGCACGTCTCCCGAAGCGCCATCTCCCGCGAGCAGTCGGCCAT
>NZ_JBHWBP010000321.1:0-8894 GCF_042735575.1 Streptomyces sp. NPDC059564
CGGTGCACCCGAACGGGGCACCCCGGTGAGGACGGCCGGACGCCCGAGCGCCCCGGGCTCAGACCTTCCCGAGGTCCGAACTCACCCACCGCTGCGGGCGCATGTGGATCACGACCTGCTCCCCGTGTTCCTTCCAGGCGAAGTCGACGTAGCCTTCGACCTTCTCCGCCGGGAGGTACCGCGAGGAGATCTCCACCAGCTGCTCGCGCGTGGCCGGCACGGTCTCGACGACCGGCCCCTCGACGGACACGTACCGGATCGTCGGCTCCAGCCGGTCCACCATCAACGTGAACCGCCCTGCGGCCCGGATGAGTTCGGCCTTGCGCGAGTCCCGGCCGGTCATGATCCAGATGTCGCCGCCGGGAGCGTACTGGTACCAGATCGGGACCGCCAGCGGCGCACGGTCACCTTCCGGGCCCCCGCTCACCGCGAACGCGGCGACATGGGGTTCGGCGAGGAACTGCTCACGGTCGGTACGGGACAGAGCCACGGCACACTCCTTCAACAGGGGATGCTTCCTTCCCCGCGAGAACGCCGCCCCGCCTCGCGGCCATTCCCGCCCTGCCACCCGTACGGCCCAGCGGCGGTCCGGGCACGCACCGCGTGCGCGGGATGCCGTCAGGCGGGCTGCCAGAGTTCGATCCGGTTGCCTTCGGGATCGGTGACCCAGGCGAATCGGCCGACACCCTCCATCTCCTGCCTTTCCTCGGCCACGTCCGCGCCCTTGGCGCGCAATTGCGCGAGCATCGCGTCCAGGTCGCGGACCCGGAAGTTGAGCATGGTCTGCTGGGCGCGGGATCCGAAGTAGTCGGTCCCGGACTCGAACGTCGCGAACACCGTCGGCCCGGCTCCCTGATGCCACAGGCCGTTCTCATCGCCGTCCAAGCCCAGGCAGTCGCGGTACCACGCACTCAGGGCCGCCGGGTCGGCGGCCCGCATGAAGTATCCGCCGATTCCAAGCACATGTTCCATGCCGCTATGGTGCCAGGACGTCGATCGGGCGGGCGGGCACCACACCATCGCCGGCTTCCCCGAGCGCACGCCGGTAGCGGAGCTCGGTGAGCGTGACGTCGTCGTAGACGTCCTCTTGAGTGCCGCCGTCAGGCCGGTAACCGGCTCGTTCGTAGAAGCGACGGGCCTGCTGGTTGTCGCCGAGAACCCACAGCGCCGAGGTCCGGAACCGCTGCTCCTCCATGCGCGCGTGGACCTCGCCGAGGAGAGCACGGCCCACGCCCCGGCCGATGAGGTCGGGGCGAACGTAGAAGGCGTAGATCTCACCTGCCCGTCCCGCACCATGCGGCTGCCCTCGGTACGGACCGAAGCTGATCCATCCCACGAGGCCGCCCGAGTCGAGGGCGACGAGGTCCGTCGACTGCCGATGCGGCCGGGAGAACCACTCCCGTCGCTGTTCGGCATCGCCCTGGATCGTCATCGCGTCCAGGTACGCCTGCGGAACGATCCCGGCATAGGCGGCCTGCCAGCCGCGCACCCGGATCGCCGAGACGGCCTCGACGTCGGCTTCGTTCATCTCTCTCACCTGCACCATCACGCCACCGTAGGGCCGCCGGTGGGTGAGCACGAACTGCTTTGCCTACCGCACGCCGACGTGCCGCGCCGTGGGTGCGGCGGTGGGGCCGTAGAGCCCAGGGCGGTGCCAGAGGTCGGCCCAGTGGTCCAGCCGCGCGACGCGGTGGTCCGGGCGTCGAGTGGTCAAGGTATTCGATTCTCGATCGATCGAAAGCAATTACCGTGTATCGGACCGTTCGAAGGAGGACACCGTGCCCACGGCACAGTATTGGATCGACGCCCTCGGCCTTGAAGCGCACGTGGAAGGCGGGTACTTCCGGCGGACCTTCCAGGCCGACCACCGCCCGCCGCTACGGACGCCCGACGGCGACCGCCACACCCTGACATCGATCCACTATCTGCTCACCCACTGGTCGCCGATCGGGCATTGGCACCTCAACCGGTCCGACATCCTGCATTTCCACCACGACGGCGACCCGGTCACCTACCACCTGCTCCACCCGGACGGCCGTCACAGCACCGCCGTACTCGGCCCGGATCCGAGCCGGGGGCAGCTCCTCACCCTGGCCGTCCCCGGGGGGATCTGGAAGGCGTCCCACCTCACCATCGGGGACCACGCCCTGATCAGCGAAGCCGTCGCCCCCGGATTCGACTTCGCCGACATGACCCTGGGCCGGCCCGACGACCTGCTGCGACGCTTCCCCGGCCACGCCGAGCTGATCCACCGCTACTGCCACCCGGCCGAGCCCACCGGCTAATGGCTCGGAGGCGGCCCGCTTCAACGACCTCGAACTCCAGGGGCTGGGCCACACGTCCACGCCGACCGTGCCGTTCATCCCCGGTCTCGGGACGATCGAGAACGTGAACCAGGTCCGGCGGTACCTGCGGGTGGTCCTGCACACCTTCAACACGGGCTGGAACCGCCCCGATGCCTCATACGACGAACTCTGACCGAGGCCGTATTCTCGCCCGGGGCAGGAAGAGCGGAGGACGGGTGCGGGTGGCGGGCAGTGGAGGGGCATCGGGGCAGGGGCGTACGTCGTTGAGCGCGCAGGCGCGCGAGGCGGTGCGGGAGCGCATCGTCGACCGTCGCTACCCGATGGGCTCACGCCTGGTGGAGCGGGAGGTCGCCGAGGAACTGCGGATGTCACGGGTCCCGGTGCGCGAGGCGTTGCGCGCCCTCGTCGCCGAGGGCCTGCTGGAGCTGCTGCCGAACAGCGGGGTGCGGGTGCGCCGGCTGGAACGCCCCGACGTGCGGTGCCTGTACGAGGTGTGGGAGCCGCTCGCCGTTCAGGCGTCGCGGCTCGCCGCACGGACGGTGGCGTCGGCCCGTCCGGAGGACCTGCCGGGTCTGGCCGCCCTGCGGAGCTCTCTGGAGCGGGCCGAGCAGGCGGCCACGGCGGACGAAGGGCCGCGGGAGGTGGCCGAGCACACCGCGTTCCACGAGGAGATCGTGGCACTGAGCGGCAACCCGCTGCTGGCGCGCACGATGGAGCAGCTGAACTGGCAGCTTCGCCTCCTGTTCGGCATGCGGGCGGAGCCCGAGCACATGCGGGCACAGCACGCGGACATCTTCCGGCACATCGCGGCGGGCGACGAGGAGTCCGCCGCGGCGAGCACACTGCTGCACGTACGGGACAGTCGCTCGGTGGCGTTCCAGTCGCTCTTCGGTGACACAGGTTTGTATACCAAGAAGGATTGATGACGGGCTAGACCTCAGCTGAATCCCGGGATCCTTGCCACCTTCTCCCCGCTTGGTATACAAACTGGGGACCAGGCATCCTCCCCTGCCTCAAGGAGATCCGCCATGCCTCCCCCGCCCCTGTCCCGCCGCGGTGTCCTCGCCGGAGCGGCCGCCCTCGGCACTGCGGCGCTCCCCCCGACCGCGGCCCGAGCCCAGCCTCAGCCCAGCCGCCCCAAGAAGGCCGTGGTCTTTCGCGACGTACGTCCCCTCGGCGCGCAGCGGCCCGTGGACCTCGTGGTGGTCGACGGCCGCATCTCCGACGCCCCTGCGCCCAAGGGCGCCGCGGTGGTGGACGGCGGTGGCCGCCTGGCGCTGCCCTCGCTCGTGGACGCGCACATCCACCCCGACAAGACGAGCTGGGGCGGCGCCTGGGTGTCGCGCAAGCCGGCCGCCGGCATAGCCGAGTACTGCGCCCAGGACGTGGAGCTGTTCCACGCGCAGCGCAGGCCGGTCGGGGAGCGGGCGTACGCGCTGATGTCGCACGCGGTGACGCGCGGCACCCGGGCCATGCGCGCCCACGCCGATGTGGCACCCGCGTACGGCCTGGCCGGTGTCGAGGGCGTCGCCCAGGCCCGGGAGCGCCTCGCCGACGCGCTCGACGTACAGATCGTGGCGTTCCCCCAGCACGGCGTGGTCCGCACCCCGGGCACGGCCGGGCTCCTGGAGGACGCGGCACGCAACGGTCTCGTCGACATGATCGGCGGCATCGACCCGATCAGCTTCGACCACGCCCTCGACGAGCAGCTCGACCTGGTCTTCCGGCTCGCGGACCGGTACGGCGTCGGTGTGGACATCCACCTCCACGACCGGGACGAGAAGGGTACGCGCGTCCTGCGCGCCATCGTCGAACGCACCCGGGCGCTGTCGCTGCGCGGCAAGGTGACGGTCAGCCACGTCTTCTGCCTGCCGTTCCTGTCGGAGCCCGCGCTCGACACGATGGCCGCCGATCTGGCCGACCTGGACATCGCCCTGACGACGGTGGCCCCGAACGAGTCCCTGGTCCTGCCCGTCGCCAAGCTGCGGGAGCACGGAGTGCGGGTGGGTCTGGGCTCGGACGGCGTCCGTGACTCCTGGAGTCCGTTCGGCAACGCCGACATGCTGCACCGCGCGCACATCCTGGGCTGGATCACCGACGCCCGCCTCGACGAGGAGCTGACGTCCTGCTACACCGTGGGCGCGCACGGCGGCGCCGACGTGATGGGCCTGCCGCACGCCGACTTCACGCCGGGCGCCCCGGCGGACTTCGTGCTGGTCAAGGGCGAGTGCGTGCCCCAGGTCGTGGTCGACATGCCGCAGCGCGACCTGGTGGTGCACGGTGGCCGGATCGTGGCCCGGGACGGCGGCCTGGTGTAGGCGGTGCCGGAGGCCGGGGCGGAGCGGCCCCGCCCCCGCCCCCGGCATGGCCGTCCCGGCGTATCAGGCGGAGTCCGCGTCGCCGAAGCGCCGCTGGAACTTGGCGACCTGGCCCTCAGGGTCGATCGCGCGTGCCCGCCCGGTGTGGAAGGGATGGCTCTCCGACGAGATCTCCACGTCGATGACGGGGTACGTGTTCCCGTCGTCCCACTCGATGGTCTCGTCGCTGCTCGCCGTGGACCGGGTGAGGAAGGCGAAGCCCGCGGATCGGTCCCGGAACACGACCGGGGCGTAAGAAGGGTGCTTGTCCTTCGGCATGTCGTCTCCTCGGATCAGAAGTCGTGCGGGGCCGGTGACTCCGGTTATGAAACGAACACGAAGGAAGCTAGCAGTGGACGGGGCGGTCCACACCGCCGCCAGGCGTCGGCCATGCGGGCGACTTGTGTCCGCGCTCCGCGTCCCGGCCCGGCCCGGCGGGCGGGGAAGCGTCGACTTCGGATCTTTCCCGGAAGCGGCGCATCGGCCGTCCGAGGTGCGAGACCCCGGTGGGCCCGGACGACCTCGTGATGGTGACCAACGGGTCGATGACCGCCGACTCCACCCTGGGCCACGGAAGCGGCGCCGGTCCTGGACACCTCGCGTTCCGCGGGCTCCTGGCGGCTGTGGGAGACCCTGGCCGCCAAGCGGCCCGGGCTCGGCGACCCGAGCGTCTTCGACTCCTCGGTGGCGGACTCGACCTGGGAGTCGTTCACGCCCTCTTCCCCGGGCACGAGGGGGACTTCGCCACGAAGCCCACGCCGCAGTGCACGGGCCGGGAGATCCTGGACGAGGCGCTCTCCCACCTGCGCTTCGAGCAGCGCCCGCAGATCCTCGACCAGTCCATCCCCCGGCACACCCCCCGATGTGCGCCGGAACGTCAACGGCCGTTCGGGTCACCGCCCTCGCGGCGCCTGCGCCTGCGCTGGCCGAGGACCCCCGCCAAGCCGATCAATCCGCCTGTGATCGCGCCGCTCACCAGGAGGCGCAGCAGGTCTTCCATCGAATACTCCCCTCCGTGTCGGGTTCACCGTCGCTACGAACGGGGACACTATCGACCTGCGGACGGCCTGGCTTGGACAAATTTGACCTCGCCCCTCACAAGGCGAGCGCTCCCTCGGCCACGCGAGCGGCGGCCATCCGGCCGGGGGTGGTCTCGGCCAGCGCACGGAACTCGCGGTTGAGGTGGGCCTGGTCGTAATAGCCACAGGCGGCGGTCACTTCGGCGGGATTCGCTCCCTCGTGGGTGAGCAGCCTCATGGCGCGATGGAAGCGCAGTACCCGGGCGGACGTCTTCGGTGTCAGGCCGATCTGTTCGGTGAACCGGCGGACCAAGTGGCCCTGGCTCCAGCCCACTTCGGCCGCGATCCGGCCGACCGGTATCGCCCCGCCGGCGCGGGACAGCAGGCGCCAGGCGTGGCTCACCTCGGGCGACGGATGCGGTCCGCGCTCGAGCCGGGCCGACAACGCGATGTCCAGCAGGTCGAACCGGGCGCCCCAGTCACTGGTGGCCGACAGTTGCTCCACCAGCATCCCGGCACCGGGGCCGAGGACGTCGCGCAGTTCGACCACCCTGTTGGTCAACTCGCTCATGGGCAGCGCGAACAGCCGAAACGCGCCCAGTGGGGTCAGTTCGAGCCGGATCGCCTCCTGGCCGCCGGGGTGGTCACACACCCGGGGCCCGTCCTCGAGCCCCGCGACCAGCGAGCCGGTCACCTGGATGCCCGGGCTCGCGTCCTCCAGGCGGCGGACTTGGGTGAACGGCTCCCCCAGGTTGATCACGACCACGGCGCGACCCGTGGGAACCAGCCGCACGCGGTAGGGCGAGGCCGTCGCCTCCCAGTAACCCGCATAGCTGTGCACGATCGGCCGTAACTGGGGAGGCCACGGCCGGGTCACCCGCCACCGGCCACCCACCCGTGTCACCTCCAGCCCCTGACCGGCTGTGACTGTGCTTGCGACCACCGGCATGTCCCCTCGATCTCGGTCTTCTGCGAGTCAACTCGGTTGTGGGCGGGCAAGGATGCGATTGTCCGGGCCGGCGCGTGCCCGGGCCGACCGCACGGATGAGGAGTACCAGTGTCCACGATCAAGGGCTCAGTGAAGTGGTTCAACGAGTCGAAGGGGTTCGGCTTCATCACGCCGGAAGACGGCAGTAAGGACGTCTTCGTGCACTTCTCCGCGATCTCCACGAACGGGTTCAAGACGCTGGCGGAAGGCCAACGCGTGGAGTTCGAGATCACGAGCGGCGCCAAGGGGCCATCGGCCGCCAACGTCATCGCGATCTAGCCGACGGCTGAGCGGGCGTACCGATCCGTGCCGTGTTCCTTCCGGTCGGCACGCCCGCCACTCGGCGGCCCTCGGCTTCGCCGCCGCGCCGGTCACGGGCGGGTGGCTGCGCCGCCGCTACCATGCGGGCCATGCCGGACGCACCGACCCGCGTTGAGCCGTTCGCCCCTCGTGCCGAGCCCGGGGCGCTGGAGGACCTGCGCGCCCGACTGCGGGCGACGCGGTGGCCGGACGCGCCCGGGGACGCCGGGTGGTCGTTCGGGGCCGACCTCGGCTACCTCCGCGAGCTCGTCGCCTACTGGGCGGACGGGTTCGACTGGTCGGCGCAGGAGGCGGCGCTCGCCCGGCTCCCCCGCTTCCGCGTCCCGCTCGGCGGCCTCGGGATCCACTTCGTGCACGCCCGCGCCGTCGCGCCGGCCGGGCCCGTGCTGCCGCTGGTCCTCAGCCACGGCTGGCCGGACTCGTTCTGGCGCTACTCGAAGGTCGTCCCGCTCCTGACGGACCCCGGCGCGCACGGCGCCGATCCCGCCGACGCGTTCGACGTGGTCGTGCCCGACATGCCGGGCTTCGGGTACTCCGACCGCCCCACCGGCCCGCCCCTCGACGCCATCGCCGTCGCAGGCCTGTGGGCCGAGCTGATGGACGTCCTCGGCTATGCGCGGTTCGGCGCGGCGGGCGGGGACCTCGGCAGCCACGTGAGCCGCTACCTGGCCCTCGACCACCCCGACCGGGTCGTGGCCGTCCACCGCACCGACGCGGGCCTGCCCGTCTTCACCGGCGACCCCGCCGACCTCGCCCCCGAGGAGCGCGCCTGGCTCGAAGGCGCCGCGGCCTGGGGCGCCGCCGAAGGCGCGTACGCCGCGATCCAGCGCACGAAGCCCCAGACCGCCGCCTTCGGGCTCACCGACTCGCCGGCCGGGCTCGCGGCGTGGATCGTCGAGAAGCTGCGGGCGTGGAGCGACTGCGGCGGAGACGTCGAGCGGAGCTACACGAAGGACGAGATCCTCACGAACGTCACCCTCTACTGGCTCACCGGGACGATCGGTTCGTCGATGCGCATGTACCGCGCGAACGCCGCGATCCCGCCCGCTCAGCACGCCCGCCGGGTGGAAGTGCCGTCCGGCTTCTCGCTGTTCCGCGGTGACGTCGTCCGCCCGCCGCGGGCATGGCTCGAACGCACGGCGAACGTCGTACGTCTGAGCGAACCCGAACGCGGCGGGCACTTCGCGCCGTTCGAAGAGCCCGAGCTCTACGCGGAGGAACTGCGCGCGTTCTTCCGCCCCTACCGGGCCGCGGCAACGGGCGTCTTGGGGTAGCGCCGGGTCAGGGGGTGGCTGGCCAGCCGTGTTCGAGGAGGTCGAAGGCGCGGGTGACGGCCTCCCGGGCGTCGCCGTCGCCGTCGTCCCGTACGACGTGGGGGGCTTCGAGGGCGAAGTGGGCCAGCGCCGCGCACAGGGCGTCGTCGGGGGGAGCGCCGATGTCGGCGGCGATGGTCCGGGCCAGGGCGGTGGCGTGGCGCAGCCACATGCGCTGTCCGTACGCGCGCAGGGCCGGGGTGGCCTCGACCAGGCGGACGAACGCGGCGAATTGCCCGTCGGTGCCCCCGGCGCCGGCCCGGTGGCGCAGGGCGTGCTCGCGCAGGGCCGCGGGGACGGACTGTCCGGCGGGCCGGTCGGTGACGGCGGCCAGCAGCCGGGCTTCCTGGTCGGCGTCCTCGTCGAACACGAGGGCTTCCTTCACGGGGAAGTGCTTGAACAGGGTGGTGGTGGAGACGTCGGCCGCGTCCGCGATCTCCCGGATGCCGACCTCGTCGTAGCCGCGGTCGAGGAACAGGCGCAGGGCCGCGTCCGCGAGCGCTCGGCGGGTGGCGGCCTTCTTGCGTTCGCGGCGCCCGGTCGGCTCCTGCGGTGCGCCGGTCTGCGTCTCGTTCATGCCGCCACCCTAC
>NZ_JBHWBP010000322.1:0-8812 GCF_042735575.1 Streptomyces sp. NPDC059564
GGGGCCGGGCCCACACCCGCGGGCGGGTGGGGTTGGGGCGGGGCCGGGCCTCAAACGCCGGTGGGGCTGGGCTGGGCCGCGTCTCAAACGCCGGCGGGGCTGGGCTGGGCCGCGTCTCAAACGCCGGCGGGGCTGGGCTGGGCCGCGTCTCAAACGCCGGTGGGGCTGGATTTGGGCTGGGCTGCGTCTCAAACGCCGGCGGGGCTGGGTTGGGCTGGGCCGCGCCTCAAACGCCGGTGGGGCTGGGTTGGGGCTGCGCTGCGTCTCAGGGGTTGGTGGGGTGCCAGTGGGTGGGGTGGGTGAGGGACGGGGGGATGCGGGTGGTGGGGGTGCCTTGGGCGGCGTTGAGTTGGGGCTGGGTGAGGAAGAGGGTGTCGCGGAGGTCGGCTCCGCGGAGGTTCGTGTCGCGGAAGTCGGCGCCGATCAGGTCGGCGCCCCGCAGGTCGGCGCCGCTGAGGTCGGCGGCGATCAGGTAGGCGCCGCGCAGGTTGGCCCCGCGCAGGTCGGCGCCCGAGAGGTGGGCGCCCATCAGGTCGGCGCCGCGGTGGTTCTTGCGGCGGCCCGGGACCTTGGCGCGTACCAGCTCGCTGGCCTTGAGGAGGAGGGGGTTGATCTCCTGGCGGAGCGCGCCGACGTCGAGGCTGGTCAGGGCCTTCGCGTCGGCCCGGGTGAGGGCCTCGGTCCGGGTCAGGGCCGTGCGCAGGGCCGGGTGGACCGGGGCGGCCGCGGGGAGGGTGAGGGCCTCGGCGACGTAGAAGAGCAGCTCGTGCAGCTGCCGCATCACGGGGAAGGCCTCGAACATCTGCGCGCGGGTCTCGGGGTGCGCGCGCCAGTCCCGGCCGCCGAAGGTGACCTGGGAGACCTGCTGTCCTGCCCCGAAGCAGTCGAAGACGGTGCATCCCTGGAAGCCCTTGTCGCGCAGCCGCGTGTGGATGCCGCAGCGGAAGTCCTGCTGGAGGTTCTTGCAGGGGGTTCCGGCGGACTTGTTCACGGCGAAGTCGGTGGACTTGGCGAAGGGCAGGGCGACGCAGCACAGGGCGAAGCAGTTGCCGCAGTCGGCCTGGAGGACGGGGAGGACGGGGAGCGCGGGGCTGGTGGGGATGGGCACCCTGCCATTGTCACCCGTCGGCGGAGTGGGGCGGCGAGCCGCATTTCCGCGGCGGTCCCGGTGCGGAAGCCGATTTCTCGTAGAGGTGGAGGGCGGCCGTGGTGCTGTGGGCCCAGACGCCGAGGCCGACCTCGGTGATCCGGGCCCGGAGCGGTGCGCGGTCGTCCGGGTGGAAGGGGCGGAGGGTGAGGATGGGGCCGGTGTTGGTGGAGAGGGAGGGGCGGGCCTTGATCCCCGCCGGTGGGGTGGTGAGGATCTGTGCATGACAGAAGTGATCGCAGTCGCCGTCATCACCGTGCTCGCGGTGATCAGTCCGGGCGCGGATTTCGCCATGGTGGTCAGGAACAGCTATCTGTACGGGCGGCCCACGGGGCTGTTCGCGGCGGCCGGGGTCGCGGCCGGGGTGCTGGTGCACGTCTCGTACACGATGCTCGGGGTCGGTCTGCTGATCGCCTCGTCGACCGCCCTGTTCACGGCGATCAAGCTGGCGGGTGCCGCGTACCTGGTGTGGATCGGGATCCGGACCTTCCGGGCGCGGGCCGAGCTGACCGTGGACCTGGAGTCGAAGGCGGTGCTGAGTCCGCTGGGGGCGATGCGGTCCGGGTTCCTGACGAACGTGCTGAATCCGAAGACCACCCTGTTCGTGGTGTCCACCTTCACGCAGGTCGTGGAGCCGGGCACGCCGGCGTGGCGGCAGGTGGGGTACGGGCTGTTCATGTCGGCCGCGCACCTGGTGTGGTTCGGGTCGGTGGCGCTGTTCTTCTCGGACGCGCGGCTGCGCGACCGGATGCTGAAGGCGCAGAAGGCGCTGAACCGGGCGATCGGGTCGGTGCTGGTGGGGCTGGGGGTGGGGCTGGGGTTCGCGCGCTGAGCCGGGTGAAGGGGGCTGGCCGACGGTGATTACCTCTCGGTAGCGTGCGGGGCATGGATGCTGAGGGCGGGTTCTACGAGCGGATCGGCACGGGGCGGTTCGTGGCGGGCGAGGCCACGCGCGGGCCGTGGGACGCGGGGTCGCAGCACGCCGGGCCGCCGGCCGCGCTGCTCGGGCGGGCGGTCGAGGAACGGCCCGGGGCGCGGGACGACATGCGGATCGCCCGCATCACGTACGAGATCCTGCGGCCGGTGCCGATCGGCGGGCTGGAGATCACCACGAGCGTGCTCCGGGCGGGCCGGAACACCGAGCTGGTGGAGGCGGCCCTCACCCCCGAGGGCGCTTCCGGGCCGGTGATGCTGGCGCGGGCGCTGCGGATCCGGGTGGCCGGGGAGCCGGTGCCGGCGGTGGCGCCGGGGGCGGTGGTGCCGACGCCGGGGGAGGCGGCGGCGTCGCCGTTCTTCCCGGTGCCGTGGGAGAGGGGCTACCACACCTCGGTGGAGGCCCGGTTCACGGACGGCTCCTTCACCGAGCCGGGGCCGGGGACCTGCTGGATGCGGATGCGGGTGCCGCTGGTGGCGGGCGAGGCGGTCCGGCCGCTGGACCGGGTGCTGGTGGCCGCCGACTCGGGGAACGGGATCAGCGCGGTCATGGACTTCGGCCGGTTCGTCTTCGTCAACGGGGACCTCACCGTGCACCTGCACCGGCATCCGGTGGGGGAGTGGGTGTGCGTGGAGTCCCGTACGAGCGTGGACGCGGCGGGCATCGGCCTGGCCGACGCCCGGCTGCACGACGAGAAGGGGCCGATCGGGCGGGGCGCGCAGAGCCTTTTCGTGGCACCGCGCTGAGGCCGGTCCGCCGGGAGCCGTGTCGCTCGTACGGGTGCGGGCCGCCGGCGGGGATCCGTACGGGAGCCCGCGGGCGGCTCTGACCGCCAACCCGCCTTAGGAATAGGGCAGTCGGTGTGGCAGTCTCGGGCGGATGGAGGCGCTCAGAGAGACCGATCCGACGCACATCGGGGCCCACGCGCTGCTCACCCGGCTCGGGGCGGGCGGGATGGGACAGGTGTACCTGGGCCGGTCGCCCGGCGGGCGGCTGGTGGCGGTCAAGGTGATCCGGGACGAGATCACGGGCCACCCGGAGGCGCTGGCGCGCTTCCGCCGCGAGGCCGAGACGGTGCGCGCCGTGCGGTCGGCGTACACGGCGAACCTGATCGACGCCTCGTTGACGTCGCCCCCGTACTGGATCGCGACCGAGTACGTGGCCGGCCCGACGCTCAGTCACGTGGTCGCACAGCGCGGTGCCCTGCCCGCCGCAACCTGCCGCCGGCTGTTCGCCGCGCTCGCGGAGGGGCTCGGGAGCGTCCACGCCTACGGGGTGACCCACCGGGACCTCAAGCCGCAGAACGTGATCCTGGGAGCGCAGGGGCCGCAGCTCATCGACTTCGGCATCGCGCGCGGTGTGGGCGACACCGTGCTCACGCAGGACGGCCAGGCGCCGGGAACCCCCGGCTACACGGCGCCCGAGGTGCTCCTGGGGGCCGAAGCGGGACCGGCCGCCGATGTCTTTGCGCTCGGCGCGACGCTCGCGTACGCGGCCACCGGGCGGCCGCCGTTCGGCCAGGGCGCGGCGGCGACCGTGAGCTACCGCGCCGTGCACGAACGGATCGACCTGGCGGGGGTGGAGCCGGAGCTGGCCGCGCTGATCGGCTCCTGCGTGGCGAAGGCCCCGGCGGACCGGCCCGCCCTGGCCGAGGTCATCCGTCGCTGCGGGGTGCGCGACGCCCTGGTCGACGATCCGGTCTACGTCGGGCTCGGCGTGCTGGGCGAGGCCGTGCCGCTGCACGAGATGCGTACGCAGGGTCCCGGGCTGCCCCACCGGTACACGCCGACCCGGCAGGTGGCCGCTCCTCAGCCGCGGCGCCGGGCGGCGGTCTGGGCCGCGGCGGGGATCGCACTGGCGCTGGTGGGGGCGGTCGCGGTGTGGAAGCTGCCGCTGGGTGGCGGGGACGGTGGGACGCCCCGGGGCAGCGCGCAGAGCCCCCCGGGCAAGAGCGCGGGCCCCGGTGGCGGGACGCCGGGCGCCGACGGGCCGTCCGGGACGCCCGCCGCACAGCCCGCGGCCGGTCCGCCCACCTTCATCCGTCAGACGGGACCGAACTTCGACGACTTCGACCCCAGCCTGAAGGTGAACGACTGCAGGGAGCCCGAGGAGGAGCGCCCCAAGTCCGCCTTCCAGATCGCCGTGACCACGGCGGAGACCGATACCACGAAGCAGGTGGCGGCCGGCACGGTCCAGATCGGCTACCGGATGAAGGACGCCCCCGCCGACATGCCGCCGTACTACGTGGCCGTCGTCGTGAAGCCGCAGCACGAGATCGACGCGAACGGCCGCTCCACGGCGGTGACGGACAACCGTCAACTCGGCTTCGTGGCAAAGGCCCGCAACGTGTACGAGGGGCAGGGGACCGACTGGAAGTACGTCACCTACCCCGATGACTTCTCCATGCTGGTCGACGGCAAGACGGTCAAGGCCGCTCCGCTCTCGCAGGATCCGGGCGTCTGGACCGTGGTGTTCCGGCACGCAACGTCCGACACGGACCACAAGAGCATCTTTTGTACGGGCTTCCCCAGCGGCCCCTGACGGCCCCTGGCGTCCCGTGCGGACGGCCCGAGTCGAAAGCGATCAATCAGAAGAGCTGACCGGATGGGCCGACAGAAGGGATGATTCGACACGGGTGGTGAATGCTCCGATAAACGCAAGGCGATGGGGGAGGGTTGACGGGTGCGCAGATTCTGGGTGATCGGCGGGATCGGCTTCGGGGCGTGTCTCAGCTTCCTCGTCCTGCTGGTGGTCGGCACCTACTCGGCCGCGGCCGGGATCGAGAGTGCCGCCGGGGGCCGTCTCGCGGGGCTCGTCAAGGGGGCCGTGCCGGGGAAGTACCAGTCCCTCGTGCAGAAGTGGGGCGTCCTCTGCCCGACCCTCACGCCCGCCGTGCTCGCCGCCCAGCTCTATTCCGAGAGCGGCTGGGACCCCGACATCGTCAGCCCGGCCGACGCGCGGGGCATCGCCCAGTTCATCCCGGGCACGTGGGCGACCCACGGGATCGACGGCGACGGTGACGGCGACCGTGACATCTGGGACCCGAACGACGCGATCCCGTCGGCCGCTTCGTACGACTGCGAGCTCGCGCGCTATGTGGGCAAGGTGCCCGGCGACCCCGTCAAGAACATGCTGGCCGCGTACAACGCGGGGCCCGGTGCCGTTCTCCAGCACCAGGGCGTGCCTCCGTTCCGCGAGACCGAGGGCTACGTGAAGGCCATCACGACCCTCGCCAAGAGCTTCGAGGCACCCGTCGGGCGGGTGGCGCCCTCGCAGCAGGCTGCCGGGGCCATTTACTTCGCGCAGAAGCAGTTGGGGACGCCGTATCTGTGGGGTGGCAACGGGACGGCCGATCAGGACGGGCGGTTCGACTGTTCGGGGCTGACCAAGGCGGCGTACGAGACCGTGGGGATCGAGCTGCCGCGCGTGGCCAACGACCAGTACAACGCCGGGTCGCACCCCTCGCGTGCCGAGTTGCTGCCCGGGGATCTCGTCTTCTTCTCCGATGATCTGACGAACTCTCGGGAGATCCGGCACGTAGGCATCTACGTGGGCGGCGGGTACATGATCAACGCCCCGTTCACCGGCGCGGTCATCCGGTTCGACAAGGTCGACACGCCCGACTACTTCGGTGCGACCCGGGTCACCAAGGACGGTGCGGAGGCTCTTCCGGAGCGGGCGGCCGCCACTCCGGCGGCGTAGCGACTCTGCGTCAACCGCAGGCCTTGAGCTGCGATGACGAATCACTCTTGGATAACGTTGGAGTGATCATTCGGTGGAGAGTGGAACGTAGCTGCCAGAACGGGCGTTCCATGAACACGGGGGCTGATCGGCGGGGGGTTGTAGGGGCGCACACCGCCGTGCGTCCGCAGGGGACCTAGGCAGGCAAGGGGCCGCGGCGCATGGCTGGACTCACAACGGGTGGGCCGAATGTGGATGTCGGCCTGCTGTACGAGATCAACGGCCTGGCCCGGCACGCCCCGGGCTGGTTCGACCGGGGCGTCGCGGTCCTCGGCGGGTACGGGTTGCCGCTGGCCATGCTCCTTCTCGTGCTGTGGTGTTGGTGCGGGGCCCGTCGGCAGGACGAGGCGACGGCCGCCGAATCCTTCGCCGCGTTGGTGTGGGCGCCGCTCGCCGCGGCCATCGCCCTGCTCGTGAACGTGCCGCTGCGCGGATTCGTGGCGCGGCCGCGGCCGTTCCTGCAGCACGAGGGGCTTGAGGTGCTCGGCGGTTCGGCCGGGCCGGGTGCCGGGTTCTCGTTCGTGAGCGACCACGCCACTCTCGCGATGGCGCTCGGGGTCGGGGTGTTCCTCGCGAACCGGCGGCTCGGGCTCATCGGGATCGGGCTGGCGCTGGCCGAGGGGCTGTGCCGGGTGTACCTGGGCGTCCACTACCCGACCGACGTCATCGGGGGGTTCGCGCTCGGCACCGCCGTCGTACTGGTCCTGGCGCCGCTGGCCATGGCCGCGCTGACCCCCCTGGTACGGGCCGTCGCGCGGGCGCCCCGGGTGGGGTGGCTCGTACGGGCCGGGGACCGGGTGGTGGCCCGGCCGGTCGAACTGGCGCAGCGGCCGGCGGAGAACGACCTCGCCGCGTAAGCCCTGGCCGGGCGGGGGGCGGGTCCGGTGCGGCGGGACGGTGGGCGCCGTTCGCGTGTGTGGCTCCGCGCCCGCCTTGCCCGGGCGGTGGGCGGGGGCCCCGCGTGCGGTACCCCGTAGGCCCGTGAGGGGGTGACCCCGTTCGGGGTGTACCTCCCTGGTGCGTGGCACCGCCGGGCGGGTCCTCGTCAGGTGGTGTGGGACCAGAGGGACAGGGCCGTGGCCGTCAGGAGGCACAGGGCGGCTGCGGCGTAGAAGAGGCGGACTGCCGTGGGGCGGGGGCGGGTCACTGGTGGTCGTCCTCCCCGGTCTCGTGCTCCGGGTCCTCGCGGCGGTAGCGGGAACGGAGCCACAGGCCGGTCGCGACGGCCGCCGCGGTGGTGACGCCGATGGCCAGGGCCACGTCGCCCGGGCCGTCCGCCGAGCCCACCGGCCGGGCCCAGGCCGCCGCAGCCGGGGTGAACGCGATCAGCAGGGCCCAGAGGAGGGCCGCGAGGCGGGGTGCGGTACCTGGCATGAGTCAAGGGCAACCGCTCCCGAGCGGCCCGGCCACCCGGGCCGTCCGAACGGGGGTGCTCCTATCCCGCCGAGTGGCCGGTGGCGTCCTTGCGGGCCAGGTCTCTGGAACGGCGGGCCGGGCCGGTCCAGCCACAGCTGCAGACGGCGAGGCAGAAGGAGCCGCGTTCCGCGGTGCTCGTGATGTGTCCGGAGGGCTGCTGTGCGGGCTCCACGGGGGGACGTGTCAGCGGCACAGCGGGAAACGGAGGGGCCAGGGTCGCCTTCGTGTGCGGATCCACGCCTCCACGGTACTCGGTCCGGCCCGGTCCGGTACGGGGCCCGCACCGGGCTCGGCCGTGACGGGAAACCCCGGACCTCGTTAACCGGAGCGGGTGGGGCCTCGGGCAAACAGCGGTCACGCGTTGGGGGTTGGCAGGCGATGGTGGTGCACCAGCACAGGCGGCGGCGAAGGCGTGCGGGTGAGGCGGTGCTCGCGGTCTGCGTGGCGGTGACCGTCGCCGGCCTCGGCGGATGCGGCGCCGCGAGCGGTACCGGGACGGAAACCGGAGCCGGAGCCGGAGCCGCCGCGCCCGGCGACGACCGGCCGCCCGGCGATCCCGCCGCGGCCGTCCGCGGGGCCGCCGACGCGCTCACCGCCACCGGCAGCGCGAGGGCCCGTACCGCGATGGAGATGGCCACCGGCGGAACCGTGGTCACCATCCGCGGCGAGGGCGGCGTCGACTTCAAGAAGCGGATGGGCCAGCTGCTGGTGATGCTGCCCGCCGACGTGACCGGCAAGCCCGAGCACCGGCCCATCACCGAGCTGCTCGTCCCCGGCGCGCTCTACATGAAGAACCGGGGCGCCGGGGTGCCCGACGACAAGTGGGTCCGGCTCGACACGGCCGCGCTGTCCGACGGGAACCTCGTCACCGGCGGGGCCACCGATCCGCTGGCCGCCGCCGAGCTGCTGCGCGGGGCGCAGGAGGTGACGTACGTGGGGCAGACCGAGGTGTCGGGCACCAAGGTGCGGCACTACCGGGGGACGACGGACATCGGGCGGGCCGCGCAGAGCGCGTCGCCGGGGGTCAAGGGGGCGCTGGAGGCGGCGGCGAAAGGGTTCAGCAAGGACAGCGTGCCGTTCGACGCGTACCTCGACGAGGAGGGGCGGCTGCGGAAGGTCAGGCACCGGTTCACGTACGTCAAGAATGGCGTGATCGATGTCTCCTCGACCACGCTGCTGTACGGGTTCGGGACGCCGGTGACCGTCGTATTGCCCGCAAGCGGGGACATTTACGCGGGGAAGATCGCCGACTAGGGGGCCGGCGGGACCGGACGGTGCGTCCGGGCCATGGTCCCGCTATCCGGAAATGGTCCATCCGTGTCATGCGCGGCACGGCGTGCGATCCCTACGCTGGAGAGCCGAGCGCCGACGGGCGAGGGCGGCAGAGAGAGGTGACACGCGTGACTCCCGCAGGCGGTACGACGGTGCAGGACCACGTGGCGCTCGCCGAGATCGAGCTCTGCGGCGAGCTGATCATCGCGGCCTCGGCGGCTGTGGAGGAGCGGTTGAGTCAGGACCGGATCGATGAGGTTCTGATGGCCATCTGTCTTTAGACCCCGGCGGTTCGGTGGGGC
>NZ_JBHWBP010000323.1:0-8809 GCF_042735575.1 Streptomyces sp. NPDC059564
GAGCGGTGTCCGTGCACGCCCCCGCCGGGTTCTTCAACCAGGGCGGCGGATTCGAGTACCCCGCCTTCCTGGGGTTCACCGCGGCCTCCATCGGACTGGCGGGCGCGGGCCGGTACTCCCTCGACCACGCCACCTGCCACCGCTTCGACCGGCCGTGGATGGTGGTGCTGGCCTTCGCGGCCAGCGCCGCCGCGGCCGCCGCGGTGGTCACGAAGCGCGCCCGGGCGCAGGCGGAGGAGGCCATCGGGGAGGAGTGAGGCGCCGCCCGCCGGGGAAGGGGGCGCGGGCCCGGTCCTTCCCCGGCGGACACCGCCCGCTACCGGTCCTGGGAGAGTTCGTAGAGCTCCCGGAACGTGCCGCCCTCCACGGCCACGAGCTCGTCGAAGCCGCCCTGTTCGATGATCCGGCCGCCGTCGAGGACGACGATGCGGTCCGCGAGCCGGCAGTTCTCCATGCGGTGCGTGACGATCACCGTGATCCGTTCGTCCTTCGTGTCCCGCAGGCCCGAGAACACCATGTGCTCCCCGCGCGGATCCATCGCGGAGGTCGGCTCGTCCATGACCAGCAGCGCCGGACGCCGGTGGAAGGCCCGCCCGCAGGCGAGCCGCTGCCACTGGCCGCCGGACGGCTCGTGGCCGCCCCACAGGGAGCGGGCCAGCAGGGTGTCGAGGCCGTGGGGGAAGCCGGCGACGGCCTCCTTCATGCCGACGGCGTGCAGCGCTTCCCAGACGGCCTCCTCACCGCGCGGGCCGGGCTGGCCGAGGGTGATGTTCTCGCGGGCGGAGAAGGGCCAGTACCCGTAGGACTGGGTGACCAGGCCGACATGGGTCCAGGCTGAGCGCTGGTCGGCTTCGGAGGTCGGCACCCCGTCCCAGGACACGGTGCCCGCCGTCGGGGCCGTCAGCGCCGTCAGCAGGCGCACCAGGGTGGACTTCCCGGCCCCGTTCTCGCCGACGACGGCGACGACCTCGCCCCGGGTCAGGGTCAGCGACACCGGGCCGAGCGCGGGGGCGTCCTTGCCCGGGTAGGTGTACCCGGCCTCCTCCAGCCGGATCTTCAGCGGAGCCTCCATCACCTGCGGGCCGCGCGGCCCCGAGTTCTCGGCCGCCTCCGCGATGAAGGCGGCGTAGTCCCCGAGGTAGAGGGCGTGCTGGAACATCGCCGCCCCGTACACGACCAGCGAGGACAGGGCGGCCGTGGAGGTCCGCATGGCGACGATGGCTGTTCCGGCGGCGCCCGGCGCCATGTACCCGCCCACCACCAGCCCGCCCAGCGACAGCCAGGTCAGGGCCGTGAACAGGCCCGAGGCGCAGGCGGCGACGAGGTGGACGGCGAGGTAGCGCGGGGCCGAATCGACCATCTTGGAGTCGATGCGCGCGCAGACCGCCGCGTACCAGTGGTGGGCGTACGGCCGCATGCTGTTGCCGCGCAGCTCGTCCGCCAGCTTGGGGGTGGTGAGGTGCCAGCGCATCATGTGGCGGATGTTGCGGGAGGCGACCGTCTCGTTGTGCAGGGCGTGGTCGAGGCGGGCGGCGTGCACCGAGCCCAGGCCGCGCGGGATCACCGACAGCAACAGCAGCGGCAGCAGCACCGGGTGGACCACCGACAGCACCGAGGCGACGGCGATCAGGTCGATCAGCCCGCCGGTGAAGCCCAGGGCGTCCTGGAGCAGCATCGAGGAGCGGGCGGATCCGGTCTCGGCGGCCTCGGAGCGCTCGGAGAAGTCCGGGGCGTCGTAGGAGGAGAGCTCCACGTCCATGTGGGCGTCGACCATGGCGAGGTCGGCGACCGTGGACATGCCGGGGGTCAGCCGGCGCGCGGCGCTCCCGGCCGCGATGGAGGCCAGCGCCCCGAGCGCGGTCATCGCGGCGGCGGCCGCCAGCGGCCAGGCCGCGGCCGAGACGCGCTGCTCCACGGTGCCGCCTCCGAGCAGCGGACCCATGGCCCGGGAGACCGCCGTCAGGGCGGCGGCCGTGCAGATCCCGCCGAGGACCTGGGCGCAGACCAGCCAGACGAAGGCGGTCCGGTTCACCGCCCAGGCCAGGCGGGCGGTCCGGGCGAGGGAGTCCGGTACGCGGCGGGCCATCTGCGCGAGCGACAACCGCTCCACGGCCTCCCGGTGGCGGCCCCACTTGAACGTGAACTCCGGCGGTGCGGGCGGGGCGGCGGCCTGCTTCTGGGACATGCCGGTCCTCCTTCGACTCGTCTGCGGTGACGGCCAGTTCGCCCCGTATCCCGGCACGGCGAAGCAGCCCTCCCCCTGATCGGGGGAAGGCCGGCACGGGGCCCGGGGGTGGCTGGGGGAGCGAGTACACAGCAGCCCGGAGCACGGAGCAACGCGATCCGGCCGACCCTGCCGGAGCCCGGGGCCCCGCCCCCCGGCCCCCTCCTGTCGGGCCCCGGCCCCGCCCCCGGCCTCCCGCGACGAGCAGAACGGCCGGAACCGGTCGCCGCGGCGTCCGGGCCCCCGGAAACCACTTGCGGGCGGGCTGCGGGGGCACGTCGTGCGGGAGTTGAAGGGGGGGCCGACACGGATCAGGCGGCTTGTCCGTGCCGGCCGAGTACGCCACGCTGAGCCCCGAGCACGAGGGCCACCGGCGAGCCCGGATCGCGCACCGATGAGTTTCCCGCGCCGCGCTCGTCCATACGCCGGACACCCACGAACGGAAGGCTGGGCCATGCGGAAACTGATCTACGGCATGAACCTGACCCTGGACGGCTACATCGCCGCGGCCGGCGACGACATCGGCTGGAGCGGACCGCCGAGCGACGAGCTGTTCCAGTGGTGGCTCGACCACGAGCGGGCGAGTGGCCTGTCGCTGTACGGGCGCAAGCTGTGGGAGGCGATGAGCTCCTACTGGCCGACCGGCGACCAGCAGCCGGGCGCCACCCCGGCGGAGATCGAGTTCGCGCGGAACTGGCGGGACACGCCGAAGGTGGTGTTCTCCTCGACGATCGGCACGGTCGACTGGAACACCCGCCTGGTCACCGGCGACGCGATCGCCGAGATCACCCGGCTCAAGGCCGGGGACGGCGGCCCGATGAACATCGGCGGCGCCACGCTCGCCGGGGCGGCCATGCGCGCCGGGCTGATCGACGAGTACGTGATCGCCGCCCATCCGGTCCTGGTGGGCAGCGGCACGCCGTTCTTCACCGCGCTGGACGGCTGGGTGAACCTGAACCTGGTGGAGACGCGGACGTTTCCCGGCGGCGTGGTCCTGACCAGGTACGAGACGAGGCGCTGAGCAGCAGCACCCACGTGTGTCCTGCCGTGGAGACGGAAGTCCTGGCGATCGTCGGCCCCGTGACGACATTCGTACAAGACCGGGGGCCGGCAGCCCAGGCATCCTCCCGCGTACGGGTATCTACGACGGTAAGCACGTGCACGGGATGCACGTGGTCCACGACGGCCGCCGCCGCCCAGGTGGCGGCCGCGAGCGGCTACGTCGACCAAGCCCACCTCCACCGCGAGGTCAAAGCGTTCACCGGGGTGACACCCACCGCCGTAGCCGCTGCAACGTGGCTCGCCATCGATGAGGACGACGCGCTGGTCTCACGGTGACGCCGCATACGACATCGGTACGACACGGCCCGTGAGATGACGACATCAGCCGCGAGACCCTTCACGTCAGTTCCCGGGTGTCCAGGGGGACGTGCCAGGCGTTGCGGCGGTGCGCGGAAGCCAGTTGGGCCTCGAGGGGGTTCGGGGGGACGGCCAGCACCGGGCAGGGGGCGTGGGTCAGGCAGTAGCGGGCCACCGAGGGGCGCAGCGCGCCCAGGAGCGGGCCGCGGGGGCCCGCGCCGACCACGAGCAGGTCGTCGGCGTCACGGACGGCGTCGACCAGGGCGGCCCCGGGGGTGCCCCGCACCGCCTGTCCGGCCAGGGTGACGCCCGGGCCGCCCGCCCCGAAGGCGCCGTCGAGGGCCTGCCGCAGCCGCTCGACCGCGGCCGCCCGGCACGCGGGGTAGAGGACGTCGCGGCTGGACGTACGGGAGCCCAGCCCGCCGCCCGGCGCCTGCCAGGCCAGCACCACCCACAGCTCCGCGCCGCGCAGCCGGGCCTCGGCCGCGCCCCGGTGCAGGACCGCCAGGCTCCCGGGACTCCCGCTCACACCCGCCACCACTCGTCGCCGCACCGCCGGTCCTCCCCTGCCCCTGTCGTTCCGCGTCGTCTCCCATTCAACGGCGGCCGCGGCGGCCCGTCCGTCAGCGATGCGTATGAACCCGGGGCGCGAGCGTCAAGGTCCCGTCAGCGGAGTCCCGGCAGCAGGTCCACGGCGGCGGCATCCGGCGGCCCACCGGGGTGGAGGCAGGGGGAAACCCGCCCCGGGAGCCGCCGGCCGGGCGGGCTACGACCAGAGCTGGAAGCGGTCCCAGCCGTCCCCGGCGCGCTCGTAGCGCAGGCGGGTGTGGACGCGGCTCTCGGCGGCCTGCCAGAACTCGATCTCGGCCGGGGCCAGGGTGTACAGCGTCCAGGCCGAGTCGACGAGCGAGGGCTCCCGCCCGATCAGGGCCAGGGCCTTCTCCAGGGCCTGGTCACGGTCGGAGGCGTCCGTCAGGTACTGGCTCTGACGGGCCAGCAGGGACTCGGCCCGGGCCGTGTCGGATCGCCCCAGGAAGTCGGCGGCGCTGTCCTCGGCCGACCCCGGCGTCACCCGGCCGCGGATCCGCACCTGGCGGCCGTGCTCCGGCCAGTAGAAGGTGAGCGCGGCCCTCGGGTGGCGGGCGAGCTGCCCGCCCTTGGGGCTGAAGGCGTGGCCCGCGAACTGCCAGCCGGAGGCGTCCACGCCCTTGAGGATCAGGACGCGCGCGTCCGGGTCCCCGGCGGAGTCCACCGTCGACAGGGTCATCGCGTGCGGATCGCGCACCCCGTCCGTCACCGCCTCGAACAGCCAGGAGACGAAGAGCCGTACGGGATCCTCCGGCGCCCCCGACGGATCGAACCGCGGCAGCGGGCCGGCGAACACCTCCAGCCCGCGCAGCCACTGCCGAGTGCCGTCCACGCGCTTCGAGCCCGCTGTCATCCCCAGCTCCTCCGGACCTCCGACCGACCGCACACGCATCCTTCACTCAGCATCCTGCATCCGCGAGGGCCGTTTCGTACATCACCTCGCACATGCTTGTTCGATTGGCCGAGAAGCTTGCAGATGAGGCCTGGAGGATGTGTGCCCGCCCGGTCAGCGCCCGGAGGAGGTGGGCAGCCGCACGACCAGCCGCGCACCGCGCGGGGCCTCCTCGGCCGCGACGGTGCCGCCGTGGTGGGCGGCCAGGTCGCGGGCGATGGCCAGGCCCAGGCCGGCGCCCCCGTGATCGCGGCTGCGGGCGTCGTCGAGGCGGGCGAAGCGCTCGAACACCCGCTCCCGGTCCTCCGGGGCGATGCCGGGGCCGTCGTCGAGGACCTCCAGGACGGCCGTCCGCCCGTCCGGGCCGCCACCGGTGGTGCGCAGCGTGACGTCCACCCCCTCGGCGGCGAACCGCTGCGCGTTGTCGAGGAGGTTGGTGACCACTCGGGTCAGCCACAGCTCGCTGCCCTCCACCACGACCCCCGCCTCCAGCGAGGTGCGTACGGGAACCCGGTCGCCCAGCCGCGAGCGCACGGCCCCGCCCACGACGTCCCCCAGGTCCAGCCGGACCGCCACCACCGGCTGGGCGGCGTCGATCCGGGCCAGCAGCAGCAGGTCGGAGGCCAGCTGCTGGAGCCGCTCGATGTCCTCCAGCGCCCCGCCGATCAGCTCCGGCCACAGCTCCGGGTCCCGGACCGCCAGGGCCACCTCCAGCTGCGTGCGCAGCACGGTGATCGGGCTGCGCAGCTCGTGCGAGGCGTCCGCGATGAACCGGCGCTGGCGGATCCCGGAGGACTCCAGCCGGTCCAGGGTGGTGTTCATGGTCTCGGCCAGCCGGGCCACCTCGTCGCGGGTCGGCGGCACCGGCACCCGGCGGTGCAGGTCGCGGTCGGTGATCTCGGAGACCTCCGCCCGGATCGCCTCGACGGGCCGCAGGGCGCGGCCGGTGACCCGCCAGGTGACGAGGCCGACGGTGGCGAGGAGCAGCGGCCCGCCCACCACGAGGGCGGCGGTGGTGGTGTCGTCGGCGGCGTCCACGTCGCGCAGCGAGGTCCCCACGAATACCGTGACCAGCCCCTGCGGCGTCTGCGTGGTCACCTGCACCACCCGCTGGCGGTGCTCGCCGCCGACCGGGCGGAGCCGCCAGGTGTGGAAGGACGTGCCCGGGCGCATCGGCTTGACGGGGGCCAGCGCGGGCAGGCCGGCCAGGTTCTGGGTGGCCCGCAGCACCCGGCCGCGGGCGTTGACCACCTGTACGAAATCGGCCCCGTGGCCGGCCGGGCGCATCCGGTCGAGGTCCCCGGCCGCCGCCAGCTGGGCGACCGTCGCGGCCTGCTGCGCGGCGTCCCGCTCGGCGTTGCGCAGCAGGTTCGCCTCCAGCAGCCCGAGCAGGGCGAAGGAGGCCGCGGCCAGGGCCGCCGCCACCACCAGGACGGCGCCCGCGGTCGCCCGGGCGCGGACGGTCGTGGGCCGCATCCGCCGCAGCGGCGGCCACACCGGCAGCCGGAGCCGGAGGGCGCGCAGGCCTCGTAGCCGGTGTGCGAGGCGGGGCGGGAGCTCAGCCACCGTCGGCCGCCAGCCGGTAGCCCGCGCCGCGCACCGTCTCCAGGGCGGCGCGGCCGAACGGTGCGTCGATCTTCCGGCGCACCGCGCTGACGTGCACCTCCACGACGTTCGGATCTCCGTCGAAGGCGCTGTCCCACACCTGCTCGAGGATCTCCCGCTTGGGCACCACCTCGCCGGGTCGCCGGGCGAGGTACTCCAGGACCGCGAACTCGCGCGCGGTCAGCCGTATCTCGGTGCCGCCCCGGGAGCAGTGGTGGCGCGCCGGGTCCAGGGTCAGGTCGCCGAAGGTCATCGTCTGCGGGCCGCGGCGGCCCGTGCGGCGGCCCAGCGCGCGCAGCCGGGCGACGAGGACGAGGTAGGAGAAGGGCTTGGAGAGGAAGTCGTCGGCGCCGGTGTCCAGCGCCTCCGCCTCGTCGTACTCGCCGTCCTTCGCGGTGAGCATCAGGATCCCGGACTCGTTGCCCGCGGCGCGCAGCCGCGAGCAGACGCGGTAGCCGTTGAGGCCGGGGAGCATGATGTCGAGGACGATGAGGTCGTAGTCGTGCTCGGAGGCCATCCACAGGCCCTGGAGCCCGTCGTGGGCCACGTCCACGGAGAAGCCCTCGGACTGGAGTCCCCGCTGCAGGGCCAGGGCCAGCCGTCGTTCGTCCTCCACCACCAGTACGCGCATGGGGACCAGGGTCTCAGGCGCGGCCGGGGCGTTGCTGAAGAGGTCTTCAGCCGGCTTCAGCTGGGCTTCAGCAAGTGCTCAGCATGCTCGGGGGCGAGCCGGGTGCGGTGCCCGGTTGTGCATGAGGAGTCCCGGTATGTCTGAGTCTTTCCCGCAGTCCGAGCAGCCCGGCCAGGCCCCCGAGGGCGGCGACGGCAAGCGCAGGGGCCTGTCCCGGGTGGTGCCGCGGCGTACGGGTGCCCGGTGGGCGGCCGCGGGCGTGGCGGCCGCGGTGATCGTCGGCGGCGGGGCCGCGGCGGTCGCGGTGGCGGAGCATCACGACGGGCGGGGCAAGGGGTCCCGCTCCGCGTGGTCCGAGGCCGACCACGAGGGTGCGCCCGGGCACGCCCACGGCGGCGAGCGCAAGGGGCCGAAGCCGGTCCCCCCGAAGCTGCGTGACGGCGCCGCCGGGCTCGGGGGCGCCGCGAAGAAGGCCCCGGCGCCCGCGCCGCTGCCGTCCCTGGCCATCGGCCAGGCCGCGGAGAAGGCGGCGGGAGCGGTGGCCGGCGGCAAGGTGGAGTCCCTCCGCCCGGTGGCCCAGGACGGCGGCGGCAGCGCCTGGCTGGCGGTCGTCCTCGCCCCGGACGGCGTCCGCCACGCGGTCACCGTCTCCGGCACGGACGGCACCATCACCGCCAACGTCCCGGTGAACGGTCACCGGGCCCGCTGACTCCTCGGCCGCCCGCGCCGTCCGCGCCCCCCGTCCGGCCCCTGCCGGTCGGGGTGGCCGCGTTTGCCGCCCGGCACCCGCCGGCCGGGGCTGCCGCCGGCTGCGGCCGGACCCCGTAGCCGCCCCGTCCGCCGACCGCCCCCGGTCTGCGTCGCCGCGTCCGCCTGCCCCGGCGGAGTCCCGTCCTGCCCCTCCCGCGTCGGGCGGGCAGAATGAAGGGGACGTTCTCCGCCCGGGCTCGGGCGGACGGCAGAGGAGGCCGCCGGTGCCGACGGACCAGCCGGGTGAGGCACAGGCTCGCGGCCCGATCCGGTCCGAGCCGGGCTCGCTGCTGGAGCAAGTGGCCGTGGCCGTCTTCGGCATCGACGAGGCGGACCGGATCTGCTACTGGGGCCCCGGTGCGCAGGGCCTCTTCGGCCACGCGGCGCCGGACATCCTCACGCACCCCGCCGCCGGCCTCTTCCCCGCCGCCTCCGTGGGCGCGGGGGCGTCCGCAGGTGCTGATGCCGCCGTCGGCCCGGCCCCCGCCCCCGCCGATGCCGCCGGTGGCCTCGGGCCCGCCGCGCGGCTCGCCGAGAGGGCCCGGGCGCTCGGGTACTGGCGGGTGCGGTTGGACGTGCTGCACCGGGACGGGTCCGTCTTCGACTGCGGGTTCCGGGTCTTCCCGGTGACCGGCGCCCCCGGCGCCCCCGGCGGGTCCGTGGTCATCGGCCTGGCCAGCAGGGGTGACGAGCTCGACCGGGTGAAGACGAACCTCGCCTTCCTCGACGCCCTCTTCGAGAACTGCCCCATCGGCCTGGT
>NZ_JBHWBP010000324.1:0-8808 GCF_042735575.1 Streptomyces sp. NPDC059564
GAGAGGAACTCGCGGATCTCGTCGCCGTCGAGGACCTCCACGCGGTGGCCCTCGGCGCGCAGCCGCTCGGCCAGCGCGTAGGCGATCGTGGTCTTGCCCGCGCTCGGCAGCCCGGTCAGCCACACGGTGGCGCCCTGGTCGCTCACGCTCATCTGCTCTGTCTCCGTAAGTTCTTCGCTGGTGGTCATCAGCCGTGCAGTCCGCACTCGGTCTTGCCGCGCCCCGCCCAGCGGCCGGCGCGCGCGTCCTCGCCCTCCACCACCCGGCGGGTGCACGGGGCGCAGCCGACGGAGGCGTAACCGTCCATCAGTAGCGGGTTGGTGAGCACGCCGTGCTCCAGGACGTACGCGTCCACGTCGTCCTGGGTCCAGCGGGCGATCGGCGAGACCTTGACCTTCCGCCGCTTCTCGTCCCAGCCGACCACCGGGGTGTTCGCCCGGGTCGGGGACTCGTCACGGCGCAGGCCCGTGGCCCAGGCGTCGTACGCGGTCAGGCCCTCTTCGAGGGGCTTGACCTTGCGCAGCGCGCAGCACAGGTCCGGGTCGCGGTCGTGCAGCTTCGGGCCGTACTCGGCGTCCTGCTCGGCCACCGACTGGCGCGGGGTGAGGGTGATGACGTTGACGTCCATCACCGCGTCCACCGCGTCACGGGTCCCGATGGTCTCCTCGAAGTGGTAGCCCGTGTCGAGGAACACCACGTCCACCCCCGGGAAGACCCGGGAGGCGAGGTGGGCGACCACCGCGTCCTCCATCGAGGAGGTCACGGCGAACTTCTTGCCGAAGGTCTCGGCCGCCCAGGTGAGGATCTCCAGCGGGGTGGAGTCCTCCAGGTCCCGGCCCGCCTGCTCGGCCAGCGCCTGCAGGTTTTTGAGATCCGCGTCCTGAACCGTGGTCATATCTCTTCCCCTCCAGCGTCATTGGACTGAACACCCCGGGCCAGCAGCCCGAGGTACTTCAGCTGGAAGGCCCGGTTGCAGGCCCTGCATTCCCAGGCGCCGTGACCCGTCTCGTTGGGGAACAGGTCCTCGTCGCCGCAGTACGGGCAGTAGAACGGTGCGGCGCGCTCGCTCATGACAGGTCCTCGTCCTTCGCGCGGCCGACCCAGGCGGCGAAGCGCTCGCCGTCCTCACGCTGCTCCTGGAAGCGCGTGACGACCCGCTCGACGTAGTCGGGCAGACCGGTCGAGGTGACCTTGAGGCCGCGGACCTTGCGGCCGAAGCCGGCCTCCAGGCCGAGGGCGCCGCCCAGGTGGACCTGGTAGCCCTCCACCTGGTTGCCGTCGTCGTCCAGGACCAGCTGCCCCTTGAGACCGATGTCCGCCACCTGGATACGGGCGCAGGCGTTCGGGCAGCCGTTGATGTTGATGGTGAGCGGCTCGGCGAAGTCCGGCAGGCGGCGCTCCAGCTCGTCGATCAGCGAGGCGCCGCGCGCCTTGGTCTCGACGATGGCCAGCTTGCAGAACTCGATGCCGGTGCAGGCCATCGTGCCGCGGCGGAACGGGGACGGCTTGACCCGCAGGTCCAGCGCCTCCAGGGCCGCGACGACCGAGTCGACCTGGTCGGCCTCGATGTCGAGGACGACCATCTTCTGCTCGGCGGTGGTGCGCAGGCGGCCGGAGCCGTGCCGGTCGGCGACGTCGGCGATCTTGGTGAGGGTGGCGCCGTCCACGCGGCCGACGCGGGGCGCGAAGCCGACGTAGAACTTGCCGTCCTGCTGCTGGTGCACGCCGACGTGGTCGCGCCACTGGCCGCTGGGCTGCTCGGGCGCGGGGCCGTCGGTCAGCTTGCGCTTCAGGTACTCGTCCTCCAGGACCTGGCGGAACTTGGCCGGGCCCCAGTCGGCGACGAGGAACTTCAGGCGGGCGCGGGTGCGCAGGCGCCGGTAGCCGTAGTCGCGGAAGATCGAGATGACGCCCTCGTAGACGTCCGGGACCTCGTCGAGCGAGACCCAGGTGCCGAGGCGCACGCCGAGCTTGGGGTTGGTGGAGAGGCCGCCGCCGACCCAGACGTCGAAGCCGGGGCCGTGCTCCGGGTGGTTCACGCCGACGAAGGCGATGTCGTTGATCTCGTGCGCCACGTCGAGCAGCGGCGAGCCGGAGATCGCGGACTTGAACTTGCGGGGCAGGTTCGAGAAGTCGGGGTTGCCGACGATGCGGCGGTAGATCTCGTCGATGGCGGGCGTGCCGTCGATGATCTCGTCCTGGGCGATGCCGGCGACGGGCGAGCCGAGGATGACGCGGGGCGTGTCACCGCAGGCCTCGGTGGTGGAGAGGCCGACGGCCTCCAGCCGGCGCCAGATCTCGGGGACGTCCTCGATGCGGATCCAGTGGTACTGCACGTTCTGCCGGTCCGTGAGGTCGGCGGTGCCGCGCGCGAACTCCTGGGAGATCTCGCCGATGACGCGGAGCTGCTCGGTGGTCAGCCGGCCGCCGTCGATGCGGACGCGCAGCATGAAGTACTTGTCGTCCAGCTCCTCCGGCTCCAGGATCGCGGTCTTGCCGCCGTCGATCCCGGGCTTGCGCTGGGTGTAGAGGCCCCACCAGCGCATACGGCCGCGCAGGTCGTTGGGGTCGATCGAGTCGAAGCCCGCCTTGGAGTAGATGTTCTCGATGCGTGTCCGCACATTGAGACCGTCGTCGTCCTTTTTGAACTGCTCGTTGCCGTTGAGGGGGGTGTGGTGTCCGACGGCCCACTGGCCCTCGCCGCGGTGACGGCCGGTCTTGCGGCGCGCGGCGGCTGCGGGTGCGGCTGCGGGCGTTTCGGGGGTGGCGGCCATGACGGGTACGTCCTTCTTCAACGGCTCAAGGCAAGGGCAGGGGGAGCGGCGGCGTGACCCCTGTCATGCTGGCGACTCTGAGCAGGTGTGGCCCATTGCCACCCTTCGTCCGGGTTTGCCGGCGGATGAGGGCGGTGTTCGGCCTTCAGGGGACTTGCGGGGGATCGACGCGTCCGCGGCAGCGGGGACGGCGGCGATGTGCGGCGGTGGCTGGTTCCGTCAGCGCGCCGGACAGATGGCGCTGGACATGCGGCCGAGGTCGACGTGCCGCCGACTCACCAAGGCAATTCCAGCTCCATTCATGGCGGAAGCGTGTCATGTGCCGATTGGAGGAGTCCACTACTGTCCACGATGCGGACGAAGTCGTCCCGAATCGTGGGACCGCGTGACGGGGGTCACCCCGGCCGGGGCTTTCGCGCAGGTGGGAGGGGGTGTCCCGCGGCCCGTGCGGAGGGCGGGGGGAGGGGCGGATTCCGGCCGCGGGGGAGGGCCGGGCGGCGGCGGGGCCGCCCGGCGGGGGTTACGCGCCGGGCCAGGGACCCGGGGTGGGGGTGTCCTGCTTGTCCTCCGTCTCGGTCTCGAAGACCTTGAAGCCGCGCCGCTGGTAGTTGTCCATCGCCGTCGGCCCGTCCTGGCTGCACGTGTGGACCCAGACGCGGACGGTCGGCTCGCGGTCGGGCCAGCGGGCCGCGAGGTCCCAGGCGCGCTCCGTGCCCACCGTCAGCAGGTGCCCGCCGATCCGGCGGCCCCGGAAGTCGGGCAGCAGCCCGAAGTACATGATCTCCACCACGCCGTCCGGCTGCGGGTCCAGTTCTATGTACCCGGCCGGAGTGCCCCGGTCGTACGCCACCCAGGTCTCCACGCCCGGACGCTCCAGCTGCTCCACCCACTGCGCGCGGGTCAGCGACAGCCGGTCCGTCCAGTGGATGTCCCCGCCCACCGAGGCGTACAGGAACCGGCTGAACTCCGGCGAGGGGACCTCCGCGCGCTCGACGCGGATCTCGGGGCCGGGCACGGCCGCCGGGACGAGGTCCTCCGGCGAGGTCATTTCGAGGGACCAGGTGGTGAGAGTGATGGTGCTCATGCGTTTCAGGGAATCACATCCACCCATCGCCGCCGCGGCCCAGGCGGGCCCGGACCACCGCCGGCGCGGTCGAGTGGGGCAGCAGCCGCGCCGGGTCCTCGGGGCGGATCAGCTCCACCTCCACGTCCTCCGCGAACCGGTACGGCCGGTGGGTCAGCACCCCGGCCAGGTGCCGGCGGACCCGGGACAGCTCGGCGCGGACCGTCACGGTACGGGTCGGGTCCCCGAAGAGTTCCGCGGCGAGCTCGGCGGCACTGCGCCCGCGCGGGGTCTCCGCCAGCAGGAACAGCAGCTCCGCGTGGCGCGGGCTGAGCTCCTGGGACCAGCTGCCCGCGGCCCCGTACACCGTCGCCGACCAGGACCGGGGCCGGCTCAGGTCCAGTACGACCCGGCTCACCGAGGGCGCGGTGGCGGAGGCGTCCACGAGCCGCAGCAGCCAGCCGCCGGGCAGCGGCTCCGCCACGCAGTCGCCGAGCTGCGCGATCCACAGCCGCCCGGGGCCGAGCCCCTTCGGCAGCGGGATCCGGTCGGCGGGGGCCAGCCCCGTGACGGCCGCCGTCCAGCCGTGCGGGTCCACGGCCACGGCCCGCCCGGGCAGCCGGGCCAGCAGCGGGGCCGCGACCGACCGCAGCCGCTCCAGGGACTCCAGGTGCCGCACCCGCAGCTCGTGCTCGGCGAGCCGGGCCACGGAGCTGACCCAGGCCAGGGTCGCCGGGTGCATCGTGGCGAGCGGCCCGCTGACGTCGACCACGCCCAGCAGCTGCCCGTCGCGGGGGTCGCGTACGGGCGCCCCGGCGCAGGTCCAGTCGTGGTGGCTGGAGACGAAGTGCTCGGCCGAGAACACCTGCACCGGCCGCCGCGTCACCAGCGCGGTGCCCACCCCGTTGGTGCCGACCACCGCCTCGTCCCAGTCGGCCCCCACCGCGAAGCCCAGCCGGTCCGCCTTCCGCAGGATCGTGCTGTGCCCCTCCCGCCACAGCAGCCGCCCGTCGGCGTCGGCGACGACCATGATGTGCAGGGCCTCGTCGAGCGCGGGCAGCAGCCCCTCGCGCAGTACGGGCAGGACCTCCCGCAGCGGGGAGACCTGCCGCCGTTCCTCGGTCTCCGCCGCGGACAGCAGCCGCGAGCGGGCGTCCCGGTCGGGGTGCACCCCGCCGGCCAGCATCCGCCGCCAGGACTCGGCGATCTCCGGGCGCGGGGCGGCCGGGGGGCGGTCCCCGGCCAGGGCCGCCGCCCGCACCCCCTTGAGCAGACGCGCCGCCTCCCGCGCGTCCATGGCCGAGATGCGCGCCACGTCGACCGCGCTGTCTGCCGTGTTGGCCACCGGAACCTCCCCGTGCTGAACAGGACGTACTGCGGAGGCCGCCCGCGCTCCCGTCCGTGCACCTTCCCCGGGCACGTGCGGCGGGCACCATCCGAACCGAAGGGTCGCAGGGTTGCAACGGTATGCAACTCTCGCCAACCCCCGGTCACCCGACCGAAACTATCGGCACGCCGCCGAGCGGCGTGACAGCTCCTTCCTCGGGGCTTCTCGGATCGCGGAGTGGTGCCGAGTCGGCGCGGCGCCACCCCGCGGTCCCACCTCACGGGCTCGGGTCCCGGCGCTGAGCGGTTCGGGCCGCAGTGGTTTGGGGACCACGGCGGCCCTGGGGGACCGCTCTCAGCCCGTGATCCGTGCCCGTGCCACCACCGAACCCAGGTCCAGGGTGTGCGGCAGCGTCCCGAAGGCCGCGCCCCAGTCCCCGCCCAGCCGTGAGGCGCAGAACGCGTCGGCCACCTCCGGCGGCGCCCACCGCACGAGCAGCGAGCCCTGGAGCACCAGGGCCATGCGCTCCACGATCCGGCGGGCCCGCGCCTGGATCCCGTCGAGGTCGGCCAGCTCGGTCAGCAGGTCCTTGATCGCCGCGTCCAGCCGGTGGTCGGCGCCCCGGGCCAGCCCGACCTCCTGGAGGAAGGCGTTCAGGGCCTGGGGCTCCCGCTGGAGGGCGCGCAGCACGTCCAGGGCCTGGACGTTGCCCGACCCCTCCCAGATCGAGTTGAGCGGGGACTCGCGCAACAGGCGGGGCAGTCCGGACTCCTCGACGTAGCCGTTGCCGCCCAGACACTCCAGGGCCTCGGCGACCATCGGCGTACAGCGCTTGGTCACCCAGTACTTGGCGGCCGGCACCGCGAGGCGCAGGAAGGCCCGCTCCTGCTCCGACCCGGCGCCGTCGGCTGCGTCCTGGGCCGCCGCGAGGCGCAGGGTGAGGACGGTGGCCGCCTCGGACTCCAGGGCGAGGTCGGCGAGGACGTTGCGCATCAACGGCTGGTCGACGAGCGGTGCTCCGAAAGCGGAGCGGTGCTCCGCGTGGTGGACGGCCTGCGTCAGCGCCTGCCGCATCAGCGAGGCCGAGCCGATCACGCAGTCCATCCGGGTCGCGGCGACCATCTCGATGATGGTCCGCACCCCCCGGCTCTCCTCGCCCACCCGCCGGGCCCACGTCGTCCCGTCGAACTCGACCTCGCTCGACGCGTTCGACTTGTTGCCCAGCTTGTCCTTCAGCCGCTGGATCGCGAACGCGTTCCGCGTCCCGTCCGGCAGCACCCGCGGCACCAGGAAGCAGGTCAGCCCCCCGGGAGCCTGCGCCAGCACCAGGAACCCGTCCGACATCGGCGCCGAGCAGAACCACTTGTGGCCCGTCAGCTGGTACTCCCCGTCGGCGCCCAGCGGCGCCGCCGACGTGGTGTTCGCGCGGACGTCGCTGCCGCCCTGCTTCTCCGTCATCCCCATCCCGAAGAGCACCCCGCCCTTCTGGCCGGCGGGCCGCAGCCCCTCCTCGTAGACGTGCGAGGTCAGCCGGGGCTCCCACTCCGCGGCCAGTTCCGGATCGGCCCGCAGCGCCGGGACGGCGGCGTGCGTCATCGAGACGGGGCAGCCGTGCCCCGCCTCGGCCTGCGACCACAGGAAGAAGCCCGCCGCGCGCCGCAGGTGCCCCGCCGGCCGCCCCCAGGCGTCGGTGAGCCCGGAGGTCACCGCGTGCCCGAGCAGCCGGTGCCACGCGGGGTGGAACTCCACCTCGTCGATCCGGTTCCCGTACCGGTCGTGCGTGCGCAGGACCGGCGGATTCTCGTTCGCCTGCCGGCCCCACTCCTGGGCCTGGGCGGACCCCGCGGCCCGCCCCAGCGAAGTGAGCTCCTCCCTTACCTCGTCCCGGAGTTCGGGCGCCGCGTCGGCGAGGTGCCGCTCGACGCCCTCGGTGAGGGCCCGGTCGCCGAGGTAGACGTCGTGGCCGACGAGCGGCGGGGCCTGGTTGCTGACTGTGTGGGTGGTGGCTGCCATGCGGATACCGTAAGGACGTGCAGCCAGCAAAAGAAACACCCCCCGAGCGGATCCCAGGACGGCTCCACCGGGCCCGCGCCCTCTATCGCAACGTCTCGAAGCGGAAGATGGCCTGGCTGCTGCTCAAAGACACCGTCAACTCGTGCATCGAGTACCGGATCCTCGGGCTGGCGGCCGAGGCGGCCTTCTTCACGCTGCTCTCCCTGCCCCCGCTGTTCCTCGGCCTGCTGGGCCTCCTCGGGTACGTGGACGGCTGGACGGACACCCAGTCCGTGCAGAGCATCGAGGAGAACATCCTGCGCGCGGTCGGCACCGTCCTGTCCGACCGGGGCGTCAACGACATCGCGAAACCCATGCTCGACGACGTCACCAGCCGCGGCCGGCCCGACCTGATCTCCCTCGGTTTCGCCTTCGCCCTGTGGTCCGGATCGCGTGCCGTCAACGTCTTCATCGACACCATCACCGTCATGTACGGGCTCGACGGACAGCGGGGCATCGTCAAGACCCGGCTGCTCGCCTTCCTCCTCTACGTGATCGCCCTGCTGATCGGCGCGATCGTGCTGCCGCTGATGGTCGTCGGCCCCGACGCGGTGGTCCGGCTGGTGCCCTGGAGCACCGAGGTGATCGCGGTCCTGTACTGGCCCACGGTCACCCTGCTCTCGATCGCCTTCCTGACCACGCTCTACCACGTGTCCGTCCCCGTCCGCTCGCCGTGGATCGAGGACGTGCCGGGCGCGCTGGTCGCCCTCGCGATGTGGGTGCTGGGCTCGTTCCTGCTGCGGATCTACCTCACCAACACCGTGGAGGGGCCGACGATCTACGGCTCCCTCGCCGCGCCCGTCGCGATCCTGCTGTGGATCGGCATCTCGGCCTTCGCCGTGCTCGTCGGCGCCGCCGTCAACGCCGCCATCGACCGGGTCTGGCCGTCGGTGGCCACGGCGGCCGCGCGCGAGGCGAACGAACGCGTCCGGGAGGCCGAGGCCGCCCAGCTGGTGGCCCGGGCCGCCGCCTGGCGGGCCCTGGCCGAGGGGGAGTCCGAGGACGACGAGGACGCCGGGATGCCCTCCGAGTTCCCGGAGCGCTGGTCGAACTTCCTGCCGCCGGAGGACTACACGTCCCGGCTGCGCAAGCACTGAGCCGCGTAGCCTGGTCCCGTGTACGAGGAAGCGCCGTCGGCCGTCGTGGCCGGGGCCGTGGTCTGGCGGGCGTACGGGTCCCACGGGGTCGTGCTGCCCGACGGGTGCATGGACCTCATGTGGGCCGGCGGCCGGCTCCTGGTGGCCGGGCCCGACACCGGGCCGCACCCCGCCGGGGAGGTGCCCGGCCGGGCCTTCGCCGGGCTGCGGCTCGCCCCCGGCACCGCGCCCGCGCTGCTCGGCGTACCGGCGTCGGAACTGCGCGACCGGCGGGTCGGGCTGGCCGACCTGTGGCCCGGCCCCGAGGTGCGCCGGCTCACCGAGCGGATCGCCGCCTACGAGGACCCGTGCGCGGGCCTCGAAGCGCTGGCCGGGGCCCGCGCCCGCGCCGCGGGCCCGCCCGACCCGCTCCCCGCCGAGGTGACGGCCCGGCTCCGCGCGGGCCAGCCGGTGGCCGTCATCGCCGCCGCCGTCGGCCTCGGCGAACGCCAGCTG
>NZ_JBHWBP010000325.1:0-8793 GCF_042735575.1 Streptomyces sp. NPDC059564
CCCCGACCACCAGCCCGCTGGTCCTCCTGCCCCTGCCGGCCACCCGGTAGGACCCGGCCGGTCCGGACCGGCCGGGCTCGGAGCGCCGTCCCGGCAGGGGTGGGGCGGCGAGTGGAGGTGAGTGGCGATGGGCTCGGCGCAGAAGGAGCGGTCCGGTGGGCGCTGGGCGCCGGCCGCGGGCGGTGCGGTCAGCGGGCTGGTCTCCGCGTTCGCCGGGCTCGCGGTGGCGGAGCTCGCGGCGGTGGCCGTGCGGCCCGAGGCGGCCCCGCTCACCGCGGTCGGCGGGGCGGTGGTCGACCGTACGCCGGCCGCCGTCAAGGAATGGGCGATCCGCGCCTTCGGCACCTCCGACAAGCTCGTGCTGACCCTCGGGATCACCGTCGTACTGGCGCTCCTCGCCGCCGGGACGGGAATCCTCGCCGTACGCCGCCTCCGCGCGGGCCTCGCGCTCGCCGCGGCGGTCGGCGTGATCGGAGCGGTGGCCGCCCTCTCCCGCCCGGAGGCCACCTGGAAGGACGCCCTGCCTTCGCTGGCCGGCGGCGCCGTCGCGGCGGGGACGCTGTACCTGCTGGTCACCGCCCTGCGACGGCCCCGCCCCACGCCCGGCCGGCCCGGCGGGACCTGGCCGATGGACCGGCGCGGCTTCGGACGGCTGGTGGCGGCCACCGTCGCGGCCTCCGCGGCGGCCGGACTGGCCGGGCGGCGCCTCGGCGCGCACGGCTCGGCGCGGGCGACGGTCTCCCGGGCCGACCTCGTCCTGCCGCCGCCGGCCGTCCCCGCGCCGCCGGTGCCCGCCGGGGCGGACCTGCGGATCCCCGGCCTCTCCCCCTTCCTCACCCCCACCGGGGACTTCTACCGCGTGGACACCGCCCTGGTCGTCCCCCGCGTCGACGCCGACACCTGGCGGCTGACCCTCCACGGGGACGGGGTCACCCGCCCCCTGACCCTCGGCCTGCGCGACCTGCTCGCCCGGCCGCTGGTCGAGCACGACATCACCCTCACCTGCGTCTCCAACGAGGTCGGCGGCCCGTACGCGGGCAACGCCCGCTGGCTCGGCGTACGCCTGGCCGACCTGCTGCGCGAAGCCGGGGTGCGGCCGCCGTCGGAGGGCGGCCCGGCGGACCAGCTGGTGGCCGGTTCGGTGGACGGGATGACGATCGGCACGCCCGTCGAGACGGTGATGGACGGCCGGGACGCGCTGCTGGCCGTCGGCATGAACGGCGCACCGCTCCCCTTCGCGCACGGCTTCCCGGTCCGGATGGTCGTACCGGGCCTGTACGGGTACGTGTCCGCCTGCAAGTGGCTGCGCGAGCTGCGGCTGACCACGTTCGCCGCCTACGACGCGTACTGGGTACGGCGGTCGTGGGCCCAGCAGGCAGCCGTCAAGACGCAGTCGCGGATCGACACCCCGCGCCCGTTCGCCGACGCGGCGCCGGGGCGGGTGGCGGTGGCGGGGGTGGCGTGGGCGCAGCACCGGGGCATCGCCCGGGTGGAGGTACGGGCCGACGGCGGCCCGTGGCGGGCGGCCTCGCTGGCGGCCGCCGACGGGGTCGACACCTGGCGCCAGTGGGTGTGGCCCTGGGACGCGACGCCCGGACCCCACACCCTGGAGGTCCGCGCCACGGACGGCACGGGCCAGGTCCAGCCGGGCACCCGCACGGGCACCATCCCGGACGGCGCGACCGGCTGGCACACGATCACGGTGAACGTCCGCTCGTCCTGAGCCCCGACCGCACCGGCCGCCCCGGGCCGCCGCGCACCCCCGGTCACCGACGCTCGGCAGACCCTGCCCCGGGCCCCCGGCACCGGCCCGCCGGGCGGTCACCCGGACGGGTGAGCGTCGCGGGACCGCGTCGCCGCCGGTGCGGCGCTCCCGCCCGGCCCCCGCCCGCGGCCGCCCCCGGCGACACGTCGCGCCCCCGCCTCCACCGCCCCGGGCGGGCCGTACATTGAGGGCCCGTCAGGGGCACCGTCCGCCCGCCGTTCCGCGTCAGGAGCCGACGCCGTGGAGCTGACCAGCACCTCGTTCCTCGTCACTCTGATCGCCGTCACCGCGCTCGTCATGCTCCTCGCGCTGCTGCTCTGGAACCGCGTCCCGGGGCCCGGCCCGGTGCGGTGGGCGGCCCGGGTGCTGATGATCGCCCTGTGCCAGCTGACGGCGATCTGCGTGGTGGCCACCTGGATCAACGGCAGTTACGGGCTCTACGCCTCCTGGGACGACCTGCTCGGCAGGGGGACCGGCGAGAACGCCTCCGCGATGACCGGGCCGCCGCTCGGCCGCGCCAAGTTCACCCGGGGCAGCGACGGCACCCTCGGCACGTACTTCCGCGGCAGCCACTCCAAGCTCGCCGGCCAGGTGATCGTGTGGACTCCCCCGGGCTACGACGACCCGGCCGCGGCCGGGACCCGTCTCCCGGTACTGATGCTGCTGCACGGGTACCCGGGTTCCCCGCGTTCCTGGATCGACCTGGGGTCCATGCCGGGGGGCCTGGAGCAGCTCGTACAACTCGGCACCGCCCACCCCTTCATCCTGGTGATGCCGGAGATCTATCCGGGCGGGGTGAACACCGACTGCAGCGACACCCCGCAGCGCAAGATCGCCACCTGGCTCACCCAGGACGTGCCCGACCTGGTCGCGAAGAACTTCCGTACGCTGCCCGAGCCGAAGGGGTGGGGGCTGATGGGCGTCTCCACCGGGGCCTTCTGCGCGGCGAAGCTGCCGTTGCAGTACCCGAAGGTGTTCCGGGCGGGCGCGGCCCTGGACCCGGACCCGCTGACCGGGGACGCGGAGGTGCTGCCGGATCCCGCACTGCGCGAGCGCAACAGCCCGATGTGGCTGGTCCGGCACGCGAAGGCGGCGGACGTCGGGCTGTTCCTGGCCACCTCCGCCCAGGACAAGGACAGCCCGCCCCGGCAGCTGGCCGCCTTCGCGAAGGCGGCGCAGGGCACCGGGGTACGGGTGAAGACCCTCGTCCGCCCGTCCGGCGGGCACAACTTCCAGACCTGGACGGGCATGTACCCCGAGGCCCTGGGCTGGCTCAGCACCGAACTCTCCGCGCCCGCGAACCCCTCGTAGCAGGAGGAAGGCCGTCAGCCCAGGCGGACCGGCAGCACCTCGACGCTGTTGCCGATGAAGCTGCGCTGGTACGGGAGTTCGCCCTCCGCCGCGGCGAGGTCGAGGCCGGGGAAGCGGGTGAAGAGCCGCTCCAGGGCGATGGTGGCCTCCAGCCGGGCGAGCGGGGCGCCGACGCAGTAGTGCGCTCCGTGCCCGAAGGAGAGGCTGCGGGCGGCGGTGGGCCGGGTGAGGTCGAAGCGGTCGGCGTCCGGGCCGTGGAAGGCCTCGTCGCGGCCGGCGGCCGTGTAGCCGGCGAGGACGGGGGTGCCCTGTGGGATCACGGTGCCGTCGAGGGTGAGGTCGCGGGTGGGGTAGCGGAACGGGAACCAGCTGACCGGTCCGTCCCAGCGCAGGGTTTCGTCGACCACGTCCGACCAGCTCGCCTTGCCGTCCATGACGAGGGCGAGCTGGTCGCGGTGGGTGCACAGGGCGCGGACGGCGTTGGTGATCAGGTTGAGGGTGGTCTCGTGGCCCGCGACGAGCATCAGCCGCATGGTGCCGATGAGTTCGGCCTCGCTGAGCCGGTCGCCGTCCTCGTCGCGCGCGGCGATCAGGGCGCTGGTGAGGTCCTCGCCGGGCGCGGCGCGGCGGGCGGCCGCGATGGCGGCGATCAGTTCGACGAGTTCGCGTACGGCGGCCATCACCTCGGCGGGGGTGGTGTCGGTGGCGATGATGACGGTGTGGGAGAGGTCGTGCAGGCGGCCGCGGTGCTCGGGGTCCACGCCCAGCAGTTCGCAGATGACGCTCATCGGCAGCGGCAGCGCGACGTGCGTGCGCAGGTCGGCGACCCCGTCGGCGGATGCGGCGGCCGCCCCGGCGAGGTCGTCGAGGAGGGCGTCGGTCAGCTCGGCGACGCGCGGGCGCAGCCGCTCCACCTGACGGGCCGTGAAGGCGTTGCCGACGAGGGAGCGCAGGCGCCGGTGGTCGGCGTCGTCGGCCGTGTGCATGCCCTGGGCGTTGGCGAAGACCCGCAGGGGCCAGTCGGCGGGGATGGAGCCGTCGTGCAGGGCGGGGAAGTGGCGGGCGTCCTTGGCGACGTCGGGGTGGGCGAGGAACTCCTTGAGCGCTTCGTGTCCGAGGACGACGGCGCCGGGCACCCCGCCCGGGAGGACGACCTCCGCCACGGAGCCCTGGGCGCGGAGCCGGGCGTTGAGCGCGTGCGGGCAGCCGCCGGCGGGGTCTATGACGTGCCGGGGCGGGGTCTGCGACGACAAGGCGGTCTCCAGGTCCGGTGAACGGGGCTCGGGCAACAGTGCGGCCTCGACGGCCCGTTGTTCAAGCCCCGACCGGCCCGTCCCGTGTCGCGGAGCACCGCGGCGGCCCGCGGAAGGGTGCGGGTCCGCGCGGGACACGCTCCCGAATCGCACTGTACGCACGCTGCGTACAGTGTCCGCAAGGGGCTAGGGTGGGGGTATGTCCTCTTCAGAGCAGCAGAATCCCGCCCCGGCCTCCGTCCCGTCCGTCTGGACCCGGCCGCGCCGCCAGAAGGAACAGCCCGCGCTCAGCCGGGAGCAGATCGTCGCGGCCGCGGTCCGGCTGCTCGACGCCGAGGGCATCGAGGCGCTCAGCATGCGCAAGCTCGGCACCGGGATGGGCACCGCCGCCACCTCGCTCTACCGGCACGTGGCCAACAAGGACGAGCTGATCGAGCTCGTCGTGGACGAGGTCTACGGCGAGCTCGAACTCCCCGAGGCCGGCGGTCCGGACGGCTGGCGCGCCTCGCTGTCCCACAGCGGGCACAGCCTGCGCGACATGGTCCTGCGCCACCCGTGGGTGGCGTCGGTCCTCGGCCAGGTCGGACTGGCCCACCTGGGCCCGAACCTGATGCGGATGTCGGAACGGATGCTGCGCCTCGCACAGACGGCGGGCTTCCCGCCCGGCGAGGCGGACCTCGCGATGAAGGCGGTCATCTCCTACGTCATCGGCGCCACGACCAGCGAGGCCTCCTACCTCTCCCTCCTGTCCCGCAGCGGGATGAGCGAGGCCGAGTGGCTGCGGTCGCTGATGCCGAACGCCGACGAGGCGCTCGAACGGCACCCGCTGACGAAGGACCACGCGGTCACCTGGCACGACCGGGATCCGGCGCGGATGCGCGAGGAGAACTTCGACTACGGACTCCAGCGGGTCCTCGACGGCCTGGCCACCCGCATCGTCCGCGACTGACCCCCGGACCGCGCCCGGGCGTCGGCCCGCGCCCGGCCGTCGGCCCGCGGGAAATCAGCCTCGGGGCCCGGGAAGAACGTCAGGCCCCGGGGAACGTCAGGCCTCGGGGAACGTCAGCTCGCGGCCCTCGCCGAGCGGTGCGAAGAACCGCTCCACCGCCGCCGCCCGCACCTGGACCAGGGCGGCCGGGGACCAGCGCGGACATCGGTCCTTGTCGATCACCTGGGCGCGGATGCCCTCCACCAGGTCGGGCGTGGACAGGGCGGCGCTGGAGACCCGGTACTCCTGCTCCAGCACCCGCTCCAGCGAGTCCAGTTCCCGGGCGCGGCGCAGCGCGGCCAGCGTCACCTTGAGGGCCGTGGGGGACTTGGCGTGCAGGGCCTTGGAGGCCTCGCGGGCCGCCGGGAGGCCGGTGCCGAGCAACCGGGAGTGGATCTCCTCGACGGTGTCGGCGGCGTAGCAGCGGTCGATCCACTCCCGTTCGGCGGCGAGTTCGCCCTCGGGGCCGACGGGGATGGCGTAGCGGGCCACGACCTTGTCCGCGGGGGCGCCGTCCTGGCCCTCGGCGAGGTCCAGCGTCAGCTCCTCCAGGAAGTCCGAGGGCACGTAGTGGTCGGCGAGCCCGCACAGCAGGGCGTCGGCGGCGCCGACCGCCGCGCCGGTCAGGGCGAGGTGCGTGCCGAGTTCACCGGGGGCCCGGGACAGCAGGTGGGTCCCGCCCACGTCGGGGACGAAGCCGATGCCGGTCTCGGGCATGGCGACGCGGGAGCGTTCGGTGACGATGCGGACGCTGCCGTGCGCCGAGACCCCGACGCCGCCGCCCATCACGATCCCGTCCATGAGGGCCACGTAGGGCTTCGGGTAGCGGGCGATGCGGGCGTTGAGCCGGTACTCGTCCCGCCAGAAGCCGAGGGAACCGGTGGTTCCGGCCTTCGCGTCGGCGTGGATGGCCCGGATGTCCCCGCCCGCGCACAGGCCGCGCTCGCCCGCTCCGCGGATGAGGACGTGATCGACCGCGGGATCGTCCTCCCAGGCCGTCAGCGCCTCCGCGATTCTCACCACCATGGGGCGGGTGAGGGCGTTGAGGGCCTCGGGGCGGTTGAGGGTGATCACCCCGGAGCGGCCCTCGGTCTCGATCAGAACGGTGTCGTGTTCGGTCTTCACACCGGCCAGTATGTCGGTTAGAAAGCCCGGCGAAGATCGTTTCAGACGATCTCGATGATCTTCCGAGCCGTCCGGGGACGTGCGGAGGCGTGCGGAGGCGTACGGGGTTCTGCGGGGTTTCGCGGGGCGAACGACCGGTTTCCGCCACCGCCTCAGGAGGGGTGCGCGCCCGGCGTGTGCCCGAACGCGCGGCGGAAGACGTCGATGAAGGCGCTCGCCGAGGACCATCCGCAGCGGTGGGCCACGGCCGTCACGGGGGTGCCGACGGCCAGCAGCCGCAGCGCCTGGTGCAGCCGCAGCTGGGTGCGCCACTGCGGGAAGGTCATGCCCAGCTCTGCGCGGAACAGCCGGCTCAGCGTCCGCTCCCCCGCCCCCGCCCCGGCGTCCGCGGCGAGCGCCGCCAGCCCGCGCGGATCGGCCGGGTCGGCGTACAGCAGGGCGCAGACGGCGGCCAGGCGCGGGTCGCCGGGCGCGGGCAGGTGCAGCGGCTGGAGCGGGGAAACGCGCAGCTGGTCGAGGAGGACGCCCAGCATGCGGCGCCGGGCCGGGCCGCGCTCCCGGGGCTCCCGGGTGTAGGCGAGGATCAGCTCGCGCAGCAGGGGGCCGACGGCGATCACGGCGGGGGCGTCCAGGTCCAGCGGGTTGTGGCGGGTGGGCAGGCCGACGCAGTGCAGGTCGGTGCGCCCGTACGCGCGGTGCTCGTGCACGGTCCCGGCCGGGATCCACAGGGCCCGGGTGGGGGGCGCGACCCAGGTGCCGGAATCGGTGGTGATCGACAGGACGCCGGAGGCCGCGTAGGCGATCTGGTGGTCGTCGTGGCGGTGGGCGTCGATCCCGGTGTGGGTGTCGAGGTGGTTGACGTTGGTCGGGGCGCGCCGGGCGTGCCGGACCTGGGGGTGGCCGGTACCGGCCTGGCGGTTTTTCTGCATCGCCCGGCAATTTATCGGAAGCGGGACGACTGCGGCCCGGGCGATCCTCGATCGGTGAATTCAATCGATCCAGTGAACAGCGAACGTTCTTCTTCCGTTCCTCCGCCCGGGGTTGAAGCCGGGGGTGGACGCGGGGCTGAAGCCGGGGTGGGACTCGGCGCTGAACCCGGGGCTGAACACCGCGCCCCGATGGCCCGCCGCACGGCGGCCTTCGCCGCGGGTCACGCCTGCGTGGACGTCTACCAGGGCGCGGTCGCCGCGCTCGTCCCCTTCCTCGTCTCCGAGCGGGCCTACGGGTACGCGGCCGCGTCCGGCGTCGTGCTCGCCGCCTCGCTGCTCTCCTCGGTGGTCCAGCCTCTGTTCGGGGCGCTCACCGACCGCCGGGAGATGCCCTGGCTGATCCCGCTGGCCGCGGCCGCCGCCGGGCTCGGGATCGCGCTGGTGGGGGCCGACGCCGGGTACGCGGCCACGCTGGCCGCCGTCGCGCTCTCCGGACTCGGGGTCGCCGCCTACCATCCGGCGGCCGCCCGGCTGGTGCGTACGCGGCTCGGCGACGGGCACGCCGCCATGGGGTGGTTCGCGCTGGGCGGCAACATCGGCTTCGCGTGCGCGCCGCTGCTCGTCGCGGCGGCGCTGTCGGTGTCCGGACCGGCCGGGTGGGCGCTGCTGGCGCTGCCGGCGGTGGCGGGCGTGCTCCTGGGACGGGCGCCGGGCGGGCGGGGGGCCTCCGAGAAGGGCTCGGACGGCACGCGGTCGAGGAGTGCGGGCGCCGAGGACCGGCGGGCGTTCGCGCGGCTGTCGCTCGTGGTGGTCGTACGGTCCGTGGTGTTCATCGGGCTGAGCACCTTCATCGCCCTCTACGTGCGCGAGCGCGGCGGGGGCGACACGGCCGGGGCCGTCGCGCTGTCGGCCCTGTTCGCGGGCAGCGCCGGGGGCACCCTGCTGGGCGGGCGGCTCGCGGCACGCTGGGGCCGGGTCACCACCGTCCGGCGGGCGTACGCGGCCGCCGCACCCGCCGTCGCCGGGATCCTGTTCCTCCCCCTGCCCCTGGCGTACGGGTGCGCCGCGCTGGCCGCCGCCGCGCTGTACGTGCCCTTCTCCCTCCAGGTCACCCTGGGCCAGGACTACCTGCCGACCCGGATGGGCACCGCGAGCGGGGTCACCCTGGGCCTGACCGTGAGCGTCGGCGGACTCGCGAGCCCGCTGATCGGCGCCGCCGCCGACGCGGCCTCGCTGCGCACCGCGCTGCTGCCGCTGGCCGTGCTGCCGCTCCTGGCCTGGGCCCTGGCCCGCCGCCTGCCGGAGCCGCCGACGGCCTGACCGGGACGGGACCGGCGCCGAGACCATCAGGTCACCTTGCAAGTTTGCCTGTCCATCTCTACGGTTGATCCATGACACCGGAAGCCGGAACGGAGCCGGAAC
>NZ_JBHWBP010000326.1:0-8733 GCF_042735575.1 Streptomyces sp. NPDC059564
GTCCCGCACCGCACCGCACCGGAGCCCCGGGGCCGGGCGGTGCGGCCCGCCCGGGTGCGCGGGGCCCGTGCCGGTCGGCCGTCGCGCCGGGAGGGGGCTCCCGGTTCGGGCCCCGGCGGGCTTCACCCGGGTGGCCCGGATGGTGGCCGGCGGCGGGGGCGGCGGGGCCCGGCGAGGGCCGCGTGCCGGCTAAGTCGTCTAAGGTGACCAGGTGAAGATCGCCCTCATGGACTCCGGAATCGGCCTCCTCGCTGCGGCCGCCGCCACGCGTCGCCTGCGGCCCGACGCCGATCTGCTGCTGTCCTCGGATCCCGACGGGATGCCCTGGGGGCCGCGCACGCCCGCCGACCTGACCGAGCGCGCCCGCGCCGTCGCGCGGGCCGCCGCCGCCCTGCGTCCGGACGCGCTGATCGTGGCCTGCAACACCGCCTCCGTGCACTCCCTGGCCACCATCCGCGCCGAGCTGGAGCCCGGCATCCCCGTCATCGGTACCGTGCCGGCGATCAAGCCCGCCGCGGCCGCCGGCGGGCGCGTGGCCATCTGGGCCACCCCCGCCACCACCGGGAGCCCGTACCAGCGCGGACTGATCCGCGACTTCGCCGCCGGGGTCCCGGTCACCGAGGTGCCCTGCCCCGGTCTGGCCGACGCGGTCGAGGCCGCCGACGAGGCCGCCGTCGTACGCGCCGTCGCCGCCGCGGCGGCGCTCACCCCGGCCGACGTCACGGACGTGGTCCTCGGCTGCACCCACTACGAGCTGGTCGAGGAACCGATCCGGGCCGCCCTCGCCGCGCGCACCGGCGGGGCCGCGCTGACGTACCACGGTTCCGCCGAGGCCGTCGCCGTCCAGGCCCTGCGCCGCATCGGCGCCGAGCCCGCGCCCGGGCTGCCCCGTACCGGCGGGCTGACCGTCCTGCACAGCGGCCGGACGTCCGCACTGTCCGCGGCCGCCCTCGGCTACGCCGAAGGCCGGCTCCTCGCGGGGCACGAGCACGGCGTCCCCGTCCCGGGCTGACCGGCCGCCGACCCCGGCCGGTCCGCGCCGCAATCCCTGTTCCCCCGGGCCCGGAGCGCTCGCATACTGGGCCCGTGATTGCCTACGCCAAGCACCTGCCCACCGGGGCGACACCGGCAAGTGACACCAGGACATGGGGAGTTGAGGCGGCCGGCCGCTGGCGTGCGGCGCGGACACCCGTCGTCTTCGCGCCCTGCGCCGGGAGTTGGGCCCTCGGCGTGCTCGTCGCCGTCTCGCTCGTGCTGATCCTGCGGAACGAGGCACCGGTCCGGCCCGTCGGCACGGCCTGGCGGGCCTATCCCGCCGCGGTCCTGCTCGTGGCGCTGCCGCTCTGGTACCGGTACCTGCCGGGCGCGGCCGCCGTGTCCGCCGCGCTGCTCGCCGTGGAGTCGGCCGTCGCCTTCCCCGGGCTCCCCGCCTCCGACGCCGCCGGGCGGACCGGGCTGGCCCTCGTCTGCCTGATGTCGCTGTGGGCGCTGGCCGGGGCGCTCCTGCGGCTGCGGGCCCGCCGCAGGCAGGCGCGGCTCGCCCTCGCCGCGGCGGGCCCGGCCCGGTTCCCGATGCCGCAGTGGCTGCCCACCGGGCACGACCGGCGCGGCAACGCGCGCATCCTGTCCGGCGGGTCCCTCTGCCTCCTCGCCGCGGGCGTCCTCCTCGACGGGATCCTCGGCGACCTCGGCGGCGAGGCCCCGTACGACGCCGTCGGCCAGCAGCGCGTGGCCCTGGCCCTGCTGGTCGTCGGGAGCACCCTGCTGGCCCGGGGCTGGACGGCCGACGCGGCCGCGCGACGGCTGCACGGCGCGCCGCAGCCCGCGCTGGTGGTGGGCGTACGGATGGCCCCGTCCGGGCACTTCTGGCTGCACCCGGACGCCGACACCCCGGCCGGACGGCCCCTGATCGCGTACCGCCTGCGCCGCCAGGACAGGCAGGGCGGCGGACGGCTGCTGGCCCGTGGGCCGGAGGGGCGGTTCGCGCGCGGACTGCACGACATCGACGCCCGGGCCGAACCCTTCGAGGCGGTCCTGTACGGGGCGCCCCGGGACGGCGCCGAGATCGTCATCGAGTACGCGGTCCACGACGGATCCGGCATGACCGCCGCCGTCGTGGCGGCGCCCCTGCTGCCGAGGCGGCGGCACGGGCTCGGCCCGTGGACCCCGGCCGGCGTCTCCTACCGGGAGACCCCGTAGGGGCGGCGCGAGCGCGAGCGCGAGCACCGGCCGCCACCGCGCAAGCGGCGCTCGGCGCCCACCCGCGGCACGGCGGCCGCCACCGGTACCGGTGCCGCGACGGGCGGTGGCTGCGGCGGTGGCGACGGCGGCGGCTGCGGCGGCTCGGGCTGCGGTGGTGGCTGCGGAGGCTGCGGCTGCGGCTGACCCCGCCGTACACCGCTCCGGCCAGCGTTCCCGTCACCGCCGCGACGGTGTCGGTGTCCCCGCCCAGGTCCACGGCGGCCCGTACCGCCTGCGCGAAGCCGGAGGCCGTCCGCAGGGCCCACACCGCCGAGCCGAGGCAGGGCCACACCGCCCCGTTGAACTCGGTGGCCCGCTCCGGGTGCCAGCCGGGGTCGAGCACGCGGGCGTACCGCTCGCGGTGCTCCGGGTGCACCTCGCCCAGCACCGAGGGCAGGGCGCCGAGGGGATCGCCCCCGTCCAGGGCCACCCGTACGAGCTCGTGCAGGACGGCGGTCCCCTCCCAGGCGGCCCGATCGCCGTGCGTGAGGGCCGCGATCCGCCGGGCGGCGTCCATGGTGGCCGCCCGCCCCGCCGGTGCGAACCAGACGGCCGAAGTGGCGGCCCGCATCAGGGAACCGTTGCCCGCCGCCCGCGCGTTGACCTGGAAGTGCAGGCCCGCGGCCCGGTCCCAGGGTTCGCCGTTGGACAGCACGTCCTCGGTCTGGAGCCCGATGTCCTTGGGCCGCCAGGCCGCCCAGTCCTGGAACCGCCCGAAGACGTCGGGGAGTTCGAGGCCGCCGTGTTCGAGGAGGGACTCCCCGACGAGGACCGCCATCTGCGTGTCGTCGGTCGCCTCGCCCGGATCCCAGCCGCCGCCCCCGCGCATCTCCTCGCCCCGCGCGCTCAGCCCGCCCGCCGGGCCGAACTCGTACGGCGCGCCGAGCGCGTCGCCCGCCGCCGAGCCCAGGACGGCCCCCACCGCCCGGTCCAGCCGCCGCGTCCGGCCGTCGTCGCTGCTTACGCCGCCCCCCTCCGGGCCCGCCGGCAGCCCCGCCCGCGCCGCGCGGCCGGTCGCTCCGGTCGTCCTGCATCGCGCCGTCACTGTAGCCACGGCCGGGTGTGCGCCGACTGGCGCAGAGGTGGTGGTCAGGAAGCGGAACGTGGGTACGCTGCTGGACATGACGGTTCACCCCCCGGGTCCCCTCTGGACGGGCCGGGCCTCCAACCGCGTGCAGTGGCTGCTCGCCGCGGCCGGTGCGGCCTGTCTCGCGCTGGGCATCGAGCTCGCCGTCGACAACGCCTGGACCTCCGGCATGGTTCCGCTGCTGATGTCCGTGATCGGCTGCCTGGCGGCCGGGCTGCTCATCCTCTACGGCACCCTCGCCTTCGTCCACGTGGCGGTCACCGTCGACTCCGAGCGCCTCGACGTGCGCTGCGGACACATCGGACTCCCGCGCCGCACGATCCGGCTCTCCGAGGTCACCGCCGCCGAGTTCCTGCCCCGCATCACCCCGCAGCAGTGGGGCGGCTGGGGCTACCGCTGGCGCCCCGACAAGGGCACCGCGATCATCGTCCGGCGCGGCGAGGGCATCGAGCTGCGGCTCGGCGACGGGAAACTGTTCACGGTCACCGTCGACGACGCCGAGAACGCCGTCCGCGTCATCCGCACCCACCTGCGCGCCCTCGCCCGCTAGCGACCTGGTGTTACGCGGCTCCTTACCGGCCCTTGGGGGACGGGGACGTACACTCCGCCAGATGAGCAGCAGTGTCACCCGCGCCGCCGAGAGCGAGCCCCCGCAGTCCGCCGGACCGGCCGAGGCGGGTTCCGGAGCGAACGAAGCCGCCGCGTCCGGCCCCGGGAAGCGGAAGCGCGCCCGGCTGGTGCGGGCGGCCCTCGCCGCCGCCGCGGGGGTGCTGCTCTACCTCAGCTTCCCGCCCCGCCCCCTGTGGTGGCTCGCCCCCTTCGCCCTCGCCCTGCTGGCCGGCTGCCTGCGCGGCCGCCGCGCCCGCGCGGGCTTCGGCCTCGGCGTCCTCTTCGGGCTCGGCTACCTGCTGCCGCTCCTCGTCTGGACCAGCGAGGGCGTCGGCCCCGTGCCCTGGATCGCCCTCGTCACCCTCGAAGCCCTCCTGATCGGCCTCGCCGGTCTCGGCATCGCCCTCGTCAGCCGCCTGCCCGGCTGGCCGCTGTGGGCCGCCGCCGTCTGGGTCGCGGACGAGGCCCTGCGGGCCCGGGCCCCCTTCGGCGGCTTCTCCTGGGGCAAGCTCGCCTACGGGCAGGCCGAGGGCGTCTTCGTACCGCTCGCCGCCCTCGGCGGCACCCCGCTGCTGTCCTTCGCCGTGGCCTTGTGCGGATTCGGGCTGTACGAAGCCGCGCGCATCGCCCGCGGCCACCCCGCCCGGACCACCGCCGCGCTGGCCGCCCTCACCGTCGTCGCCCCGGTCGGCGCGGCCCTCGCGGCCCGCCCGCTGGTCTCCGACGCCGCCGAGGACGGCACCGCCGTGGCCGCCGTGATCCAGGGCAACGTGCCGCGCGCCGGATTCGACTTCAACGCCCAGCGCCGCCAGGTCCTGGACAACCACGCGAACCGCACCCTCCAGCTCGCCGAGGACGTCAAGGCCGGCCGGGCCCCCAAGCCCGACTTCGTCGTGTGGCCGGAGAACTCCTCCGACATCGACCCGTTCACGGAGCCCGACGCCCACGCCGTCATCGACCGGGCCGTGAAGGCCATCGGCGTGCCCGTCGCGATCGGCTCCGTACTGGCCCCGGAGACCGGACCGCTGCGCAACACGATGATCCTGTGGGACCCGGTCAAGGGCCCCACCGCCACCTACGACAAGCGCAAGATCCAGCCCTTCGGCGAGCGGATCCCGATGCGCTCCTTCGTCCGCCTCTTCAGCTCCGACGTCGACCGGGTCCGCCGCGACTTCGGCCCCGGCAAGGAGCCCGGCGTCTTCGACATGGGGGGCAGCGGGATCGGCATGGTCACCTGCTACGAGGCCGCCTTCGACGACGCCGTCCGCTCCACCGTCCAGGCCGGTGCCCAGGTCATCGCCGTACCCAGCAACAACGCCACCTTCGGCCGGACCGAGATGACCTACCAGCAGCTCGCCATGGACCGGATCCGGGCGGTCGAGCACAGCCGGACCGTCCTCGTCCCCGTCACCAGCGGGGTCAGCGCCGTCATCCGCCCCGACGGCTCGGTGGTCTCGCAGACCAGGATGTTCACCGCCGACGCGCTCGTCGCCGAGATCCCGCTGCGCTCCACGCAGACCCCGGCCACCCGCTTCGGCCCGCTGCCGGAATACGCCCTGCTCCTGGTCGCCGCGGGCGGGCTGGGCGCCGTCCTCTTCCGCCGCATTCGCGCCCGCCGGGCCGCATGACGACGGCGGGAGGCGCGGGGCCTCGTAAGGTCGGGGCATGACCACACCCGAATTCATCCGCGCCATCCGGGCCGGGGCCGGGCAGCTGCTGCTCCTGCTGCCCGGAGTGACCGCCGTCGTCTTCGACGACCGGGGCCGCGTCCTGCTCGGCCGCCGGGCCGACACCGGCCGCTGGTCCGTGATCGGCGGGATCGCCGAGCCGGGGGAGCAGCCCGCCGAGACGGCGGTGCGCGAGGTGTACGAGGAGACGGCCGTGCGGTGCGTCCCCGAACGGGTCGTCCTCGTCCAGATGCTCGAACCGATCACCTACCCCAACGGCGACGTCTGCCAGTTCCAGGACATCACCTTCCGCTGCCGCGCGACCGGCGGCGAGGCCCGCGCGGCCGACGGGGAGCTGCTGGAGGTGGCCTGGTTCGAGCCGGACGCGCTGCCGCGGCTGGAGCCGTTCGCGCTGGACCGCGTACGGCGGGCGCAGCGCGACGAACCCACCTGGTTCGCGGCCCCCGGCGACGCCGGAAGGTAGCTCAGCCCGCCGGGACCGCCGCCTCGCGGTAGAGCTCCAGCGCCTGGTCGCCCATCACCGCGCTGTACGAGACCTCGGGGACGCTGCCGCCGCCCTCGTAGCCGCCCAGGACCCCGGCCAGCGCGCCGTCGGCCAGCCAGGGGCTGCCGCTGGTGCCGCCGCTGAGGTCGGGGCAGCCGATCCGGCGCTGGGTGCCGGAGAACAGGCTCGTGCTGTTGGAGCAGCGCAGCGGGGCGTCCTGGGAGCTGGGGTAGCCGAGGATCGTCACGGTCACGTCGTCGGGCTGCTCGGTCGCGACCGGGAACCCGCCGACGACGTCCTCTATCCGCACCCCGTCCACCGGGGCGACCGTCGCGAAGGCGATGTCGTCGTCGGGGTCCTTCGCGTCCGTCCAGTCGGGGGCCACGTTCACGCCGGTCAGCCGCCACACCCCGTACGGGGCCTCGCCGTCCCGGTAGCCCGGGGCGAACACGGTGGTGTCGGGGTGGTCGAGGCAGTGCGCGGCCGTGGCGATGACATCGCGGTCGGCGCTGCGCACCACGGAGGCGGTGCAGAAGTGCCCGCCGTCCAGGCCGCCCGCGAACAGCGCGCCCACCCGGGCGACGGTCGCGTCGGGCAGGGCCGTGGCGGTGACGCCGAGCGGGGGCACGGCCTCGGCGTTGGGCATGTCCACGCTCAGCAGGGCGGCCATCGCCGTCACCGCGAGCAGGATCCGGGACGCCCGCCGGGCGCGGGGGCGGCCGGCCTGTCGGGGGAGGATGCGTTGGATCATGCACCGAGCCTCCCCGGGGAAACTGTGTCCGGAGCCCGGTAGTCCGTATGAATCCGCTGTGAATCCCGCCGGGACGCCCGCAGGGCCCCCTGTGAATCCCGCCGAGACGCCCGCCGGGACGCCCGCCGGGACGCCCGCCCCCCTGATCCCCGCCCCGCCGAGTCTATGGACGCCGCGGTGGGTTTCCCGGCGGGCTGTTGTGCACCGCGGAGCGTGATCGCCGGGCCCGCCCGCCCCTAGCCTCGCCGCAGGAGCACGAACGAGGGGCGGTACCCGGTGAACTGGCTGATCCACGACTACCGCGAGAGCGATCTCGCAGCGGTGGTCCACCTCATCGACACCACGGCGGAACTCGGCCAGGAGTCGGTCTTCTCCCTCGCCGAGTGCATCGGAGCGCTCACCGACCGGCAGCCCTGCGTGGTCGCCGTCCACCAGGGCGTCCCGATCGGCGCGGCCCTCGCCTGCGTGACGGGGGAGCGGGCCTGGGTGATGCGCATCGCCATCGCCGCCGGATGGCGCGGCCGGGGCCTGGCCAGCGCCCTGCTCGTCGAGCTGGAACGGCGGCTGATCGCGGCCCGCGTCGGCCGGATCGCGTACGTCCTGCCCGAGGAGGACCTCCTCGGCGAGGGCCTCCTCAACGCCGGGTACACCCGCCAGCCCGCCGTCGCCTACTTCGAGAAGACCGAGCCGCTGCACGGCCCCGCGGCCGGGCTCCTCGACGACCTCGGCGGCCGATTCCTCCAGGGCGACCTGTGGGACAAGGTCGCCGGCATGGAGCGGGAGAAGGACCTCATCGAACGGCGCGTGGTGCTGCCGCTCGCCGAACCGGAACGGGCCGCCTCGCACGGCGTGCGTCCGCCGCGCGCGATCACCCTCTTCGGGCCGCCCGGCACCGGCAAGACCACCTTCGCCCGGGCCATCGCCTCCCGGCTGGGCTGGCCGTTCGTGGAGCTGCTGCCCTCCCGGCTCGCCGACGAGGGGAACCTGGCCGCGGCCCTGCGCGACGCCTTCGCCCGGATCGCGGAGCTGGAGCGGGTGCTCGTCTTCATCGACGAGGTCGAGGAGATCGCCCCCGTACGCACCGAGCCCGCGCAGCCCGGCGGTATCCACGGGGTGACGAACGAGCTGCTCAAGCTGATACCCGGCTTCCGGGAGGGCGGCGAACGGCTGCTGGTCTGCGCGACCAACTCCATCCGCTCCCTCGACCCGGCGTTCCTGCGGCCCGGCCGCTTCGACTACCTGATCCCGATCGGCACCCCCGACGCCGGGGCGCGCTCCGCGATCTGGTCGCGGTACACGGCGGGCCGCTCCGACGTCGACGTGGCGGCGCTGGTGGCGGCGACCGAGCTGTTCACCCCGGCCGACATCGAGCACGCGGCCCGGATCGCGGCGCAGGTGTCCTTCGAGCGGGACCTGGAGGCGGTCGGCGCGCGGGGCGCGGCGGCCGCGCAGCTCGGGGCGACCACGGCGGACTACCTGGCGGCCGTCGCGCAGTGCCGGCCGACGGTGACCCCGGCGATGACGGGCGAGTTCCAGGCGGACATCAACGCCCACGCCCGCTTCTAGACCCCGTCCCCCGGGGCCTCGGAGCAGGAGCGGGCGGAGCCGCGAGGAGGGCCCGGGCACGCGAAACGGCCCGCAGCCACTCCCCAAAGCGGCTGCGGGCCTCCCGCGCGGACTTGGCATCCGTGCGGGACGGCCACGTTCCGGTTTGGGGTGTCGCCGGCTGGAACGTGACACGCAGGGGTGCCTGAGGGCGTCCTGCACGCCCTCGTCAACGTCTACGAGTCAACCAGCGGGCCCGGTCCCGCCGCTTCGGCCGGACGGCCGGACCACGGCCCGGCCGAAAGTACGGGCCGCGCCGTGGTCCGGC
>NZ_JBHWBP010000327.1:0-8710 GCF_042735575.1 Streptomyces sp. NPDC059564
TGGCCCGGCCCCCGGCCGTCCCCGGCCCGGCGCCGCCCGGCGGGGGCCGGCCCGCCGGGGGGCGGGGCGCGCCCGCCCCGCCCGGGGCCACCGGCTTTCGTACGGGGGGACCTAGCAGCCGAGCAGACGGCTGCCGAGGTAGCTCTGGATCTGGTCCAGGGAGACGCGCTCCTGCTTCATGGTGTCGCGCTCGCGCACGGTCACCGCGTTGTCGTCCAGGGTGTCGAAGTCGACGGTGACGCAGAACGGCGTACCGATCTCGTCCTGGCGGCGGTAGCGGCGGCCGATGGCGCCCGCGTCGTCGAACTCGATGTTCCAGTTCTTGCGCAGGTCGGCGGCCAGGCCCTTGGCCTTCGGCGACAGCTGCGGGTTGCGCGACAGCGGCAGCACGGCGACCTTGATCGGGGCCAGGCGCGGGTCGAAGCGCATGACGGTGCGCTTCTCCATGACGCCCTTGGCGTTCGGGGCCTCGTCCTCGTTGAAGGCGTCGAGCATGAAGGCGAGCATCGCGCGGTTCACACCGGCCGCCGGCTCGATGACGTACGGGGTGTAGCGCTCACCGGCCTCCTGGTCGAAGTAGGTGAGGTCCTGGCCGGAGGCCGCGGAGTGCGCCTTCAGGTCGAAGTCCGTGCGGTTGGCGACGCCTTCGAGCTCGGAGAACTCGTTGCCACCGAAGTTGAAGCGGTACTCGATGTCGGCGGTGCGCTTCGAGTAGTGGGACAGCTTCTCCTTCGGGTGCTCGTACCAGCGGATGTTCTCCTCGCGGATGCCGAGGTCGCGGTACCAGTTCCACCGCTCGGCCATCCAGTACTCCTGCCACTGCTCGTCCTCGCCCGGCTTGACGAAGAACTCCATCTCCATCTGCTCGAACTCGCGCGTGCGGAAGATGAAGTTGCCCGGCGTGATCTCGTTGCGGAAGGACTTGCCCATCTGCGCGATGCCGAACGGGGGCTTCTTGCGCGAAGTGGTCTGCACCTGGGCGAAGTTGGTGAAGATTCCCTGGGCGGTCTCGGGGCGCAGGAACGCCTTCGAGCCGGTGTCCTGGGTCGGGCCGAGGTGGGTCTCCAGCATGCCGGAGAACTGCTTGGGCTCGGTGAACTGGCCCTTCACACCGCAGTTGGGGCAGTTGATGTCGGCGAGACCATTGGCGGGCAGGCGGCCGTGCTTGGCCTCGTACGCCTCTTCCAGGTGGTCAGCACGGTGACGCTTGTGGCAGGAGGTGCACTCGGTGAGCGGGTCGGAGAAGGTCGCGACGTGGCCGGAGGCCACCCACACCTCGGGGGCGAGGATCACGGAGGAGTCGAGGCCGACGATGTCCTCACGCCCAGTGACCATCGCCTTCCACCACTGGCGCTTGATGTTCTCCTTGAGCTCGACACCGAGCGGGCCGTAGTCCCAGGCAGCCCTGGAGCCGCCGTAGATCTCACTGCACGGGAAAACGAAGCCACGGCGCTTGCTCAGGCTGACGATGGTTTCGATCTTGTCGGCGGCCACGGTGCTCTCTTCATTACGAGGACGAACGGCGAAGTCTTCAGGTTACCGGCGCCCACACCCCCCCTATCAAATCGGGGACCCCTTCTACGGAGCCCCACAGTCCGCTCACCAGGGTTTTTGACAATCGTTTCCATCTTTGATGAAAATGGATGTCATGAACGTACGACGCCTCATACCCAGCGCCGCCCTCGCCGGTGCCGTCGCCCTCGCCGCGACGGCCCTCACCGCCTGCTCCGGAACGGCCGCCGGTGACAGCGGCGGCACGGACGGCAAGCTCGCCGTGACGGCGTCGTTCTACCCGATGCAGTTCCTCGCCGAGCAGATCGGCAAGGACCACGTGAAGGTCGACAGCCTCACCAAGCCGGGCGTCGAGCCGCACGACCTGGAGATCACCCCGCGTCAGACCTCGCGGCTGGCCGAGGCGGACGTGGTGCTCTACCTCAAGACCCTGCAGCCCGCCGTGGACAAGGCGGTCGAGCAGTCCGGCGTGAAGAACGTCGTCGACGCCGCCGCCCTCACCACGCTGGAGACCCACTCCGCCGACGGCCACGACCACGCGGCCGAGGGCGACGGGCACGACCACGGCGAGGCCGGCACCGACCCCCACGTGTGGCTCGACCCCGCCAAGTACGCGGAGATCGCCCGGGGCGTCGGCGCCGCCCTGGAGAAGGCCGACCCGGACCACGCGGCCGACTACAAGAAGAACACCGGCGAACTCGTGACCAAGCTGGGCGCCCTGGACACCGAGTTCAAGGACGGCCTGGGGAACACGGCCTCCAAGACCTTCATCACCACGCACTCCGCCTTCGGCTACCTCGCCGAGCGCTACGGCCTCGACCAGGAGGGCATCTCGGGCGTCGACCCCGAGGCCGAGCCCAGCCCGGCCCGGATGAAGGAACTCCAGGCCGTCGCGAAGAAGGACAATGTGACCACCGTCTTCTTCGAAGCGCTGGCCAGCGACAAGACCGCCAAGGCGCTCGCCCACGACACCGGCCTGAAGACGGACGTCCTCGACCCCCTCGAGGGAATCACCGACAAGTCCCAGGGCGCTGACTACTTCGAGGTCATGCGGTCCAACCTGAAGAACCTCCAGAAGGCACTCGGGAGCAAGTAATGGCAGTAACGGAGGCGCGCGCCATGCAGTCCACGCCGCAAGAGGCCCTGGACCAGACCGTCATATCCCTGCGCGGGGCGACGGCCTCGCTCGGCTCCCGCCCCGTACTGCGCGGGGTCGACCTCACCGTCCGCCGCGGCGAGGTCGTCGCCCTGCTCGGCGCCAACGGCTCCGGCAAGTCCACGGCCGTGCGCGCCGTCGTCGGGCAGGTCCCGCTCACCGACGGCGAGCTGTCCCTCTTCGGCACCGACTTCAAGCGCTTCCGCCAGTGGTCGCGGATCGGCTACGTCCCCCAGCGCACCACCGCCGCAGGCGGCGTGCCCGCCACCGTCCGCGAGGTCGTCTCCTCCGGCCGGCTGGCCCGCACCCGCTTCGGGGTCCTGCGCAAGGCCGACAGGGCCGCCGTCGTACACGCCCTGTCCCTGGTGGACATGGAGGACCACGCCGACGCCTCGGTCAACGCCCTCTCCGGCGGCCAGCACCAGCGCGTGCTCATAGCCCGGGCGCTCGCCGCCGAACCCGAACTCCTGATCATGGACGAGCCGATGGCGGGCGTGGACCTCGCCAACCAGGAGGTCCTGGCCAACGCCGTACGCCGGCAGGTCGACGCCGGGACCACCGTCCTGCTGGTCCTGCACGAGCTGGGCCCGCTGGAGCCCCTGATCGACCGGGCCGTCGTCCTGCGCGACGGCTGCGTCACGCACGACGGCCCGCCCCCCGAGGCCGTGGGGCAGCACGCCCTGCCGGGCCACGACCACGTACACCCCCACTCGGCGCACGACGCCGAACCCCTGCGGACGGGACTGCTGAGCTGATGGGCCTCCTCAACGACCCCTTCATGGTGCGCGCGCTGATCGCCGCCGCGCTGGTCGGCGTGACCGCGCCCGCGATCGGCACGTACCTGGTCCAGCGCCGCCAGGCGATCATGGGCGACGGCCTCGGCCACGTCGCGATGACCGGTGTGGCGCTCGGCCTCGTCACGAACACCAGCCCGGTGTGGATGGCCACGCTCGTGGCGGTCCTCGGCGCCGTCGGCATGGAGGTGATCCGTTCCCGCGGCAGGACCAGCGGGGACATCGCCCTGTCCCTGCTGTTCTACGGGGGCCTCGCGGGCGGTGTGATGATCGTCAACGTCGGGGGCAGCTCCACCGCCAAGCTCCTCGGCCCGATGTTCGGCTCGATCACCACCGTCGCCCCCGAGGACGTCACCGCGATGGCGATCCTCGCCGCCTTCGTCCTCGCCGTCACCATCGGCCTGCGCCGCCAGCTCTTCGCCGTCTGCCAGGACGAGGAGTTCGCCAAGGTCACCGGCCTGCCGGTGCGCGCGCTGAACCTGCTGATCGCGATCACCGCGGCCGTCACCGTGACCGTCGCCATGCGCATCGTGGGCCTGCTGCTGGTCAGCGCCATGATGGTGATCCCCGTCGCGGCCGCCCAGCGGCTCACCCGGGGCTTCGCCGCCACGCTGGGCCTGGCCATCGGCATCAGCCTCGCCGTGTCCCTCGTCGGCACGAGCGTCACGTACTACGTCAACGCACCCTCCGGCGCCACGATCGTGCTGCTCGCCATCGCCGTGTTCATGACGCTGACGGCCGTTTCCGCGCCCCTGGCACGACGCCGGGCGGCGGCGGCCCGCGCGGCGGAGGAGGTCTGTACCCGGGGCGACGTGACAGTCTGAGGAGGACGGCCGCCTGGCACAATGGGCCGAGGCCGAAACGAGGAGGAACCGGTGGCGACTGCGCCTGGCGAGATGAATACCGCGCCAGTACGAGGACGATCCACCCGGCAGCGGGCCGCCGTGGCGGCGGCGCTGGACGAGGTGGACGAGTTCCGCAGTGCCCAGGAGCTGCACGACATGCTCAAGCACCGCGGCGATTCCGTGGGCCTGACCACCGTCTACCGCACCCTGCAGTCCCTGGCGGACGCCGGTGAGGTCGACGTGCTGCGCACCAGCGACGGCGAGTCCGTGTACCGGCGGTGCTCCACCGGGGACCATCACCACCACCTGGTCTGCCGCAAGTGCGGCAAGGCGGTGGAGGTCGAGGGCCCCGCGGTGGAGAAGTGGGCCGAGTCCATCGCCGCCGAGCACGGCTACGTGAACGTGGCCCACACGGTGGAGATCTTCGGCACCTGCGCCGACTGCGCGGCGGCGGCCGGCTAGCCGATCCGGGTCGGTTCCGGTCGAAGATCGAACGGATCCGGTCGATCTTCGACCGGATCCGCCGCCCCTTGCCGGTCAGCCCGTGGAGCCCTCGGACTGGTTCGGGACGGCGCCGCCGAAGCGGCGGTCGCGCTGGGCGTACTCCAGGCACGCGGCCCAGAGGTTGCGGCGGTCGAAGTCCGGCCACAGCACGTCCTGGAAGACCATCTCGGCGTACGCGCTCTGCCAGAGCAGGTAGTTCGAGGTGCGCTGCTCGCCGCTGGGGCGCAGGAAGAGGTCCACGTCCGGCATGTCCGGGTAGTACATGTACTTCGCGAAGGTCTTCTCGTTGACCTTCGACGGGTCCAGCCGGCCCGCCGCCACGTCCCGCGCGATGGCCTGCGCCGCGTCCGAGATCTCCGCGCGGCCGCCGTAGTTCACGCAGAAGTACAGGGTCATCGCGTCGTTGTCGACGGTCTGTTCCTGGGCGATCTGGAGCTCCTGGACGACCGACTTCCACATCTTCGGCATGCGGCCGACCCAGCGGATCCGGATGCCCAGCTCGTTCATCTCGTCGCGGCGGCGGCGGATCACGTCGCGGTTGAAGTTCATCAGGAAGCGGACCTCGTCGGGCGAGCGCTTCCAGTTCTCCGTCGAGAAGGCGTACAGGGACAGGTTCTTGACGCCCATCTCCAGGCAGCCCTTGAGCACGTCGAGCACGACGCCCTCGCCCACCTTGTGGCCCTCGGTGCGCGGCAGGCCGCGCTCCTTGGCCCAGCGGCCGTTGCCGTCCATGACGACGGCCACGTGGTTCGGGACCAGCTCACCGGGGATCTTCGGCGGGCGCGCACCGGACGGGTGCGGCTCGGGAACCTTGTACTCGCGGCGAGAGCGTCCCAGAATCCCGCGTCGTGCCATGTGCCCAGCTCCTATTTCTCGACGTATCGCAAGGAGCGTAGCCCGCGCTCCAGATGCCAGTGCAAATAGGCCGAGACCAGCCCGCTGCCCTCCCGCACGTGGCGCGCCTCGCAGGCGTCCGCGTGTTTCCAGTCGCCCGTCAGCAGCGCGCTGAGCAGAGCGATGGCCTCCGACGAGGGTACGACGGAGCCGGGGACGCGGCAGTCTCCGCATATGACCCCGCCCGCGGCGACGGAGAAGTGCCGGTTGGGTCCGTGGATGCCGCATTTCGCGCAGTCCTCGAAGCTGGGCGCGTAGCCGTTGACGGCGAGGGAGCGCAGCAGGAACGCGTCGAGGATGAGGTGCGGTTCGTGTTCGCCGCGCGCGAGGGTGCGCAGGGCGCCGACGAGCAGCAGGTACTGCTGTACGGAGGGCTCGCCCTCGTTCTCGCAGAAGCGCTCGGCGGTCTCCAGCATCGCGGTGCCGGCGGTGTAGCGGGCGTAGTCGGTGACGATGCCGTTGCCGTAGGGGGCGATGATCTCGGTCTGGGTGCACAGCGGCAGGCTGCGGCCGACGAGCTCGCTGCCGCGGGCGAAGAACTGCACGTCCGCGTGGGAGAAAGGTTCCAGCCGGGCGCCGAACTTGGACTTCGTGCGCCGTACGCCGCGCGCGACGGCCCGTACCCGGCCGTGACCGCGGGTGAGCAGCGTGATGATGCGGTCCGCCTCACCCAGCTTCTGGGTGCGCAGCACGATGCCGTCGTCGCGGAACAGGCTCATGCGCCCATTGTCACCTGTACGGGACCCCGCGCGGGGACGGCGAGAGCCCTCCGTCCGGACAGGGGTCCGGGCGGAGGGCCGTCGCCCCTTGGGAGGGTCAGGAGGCGGGCGGCGCCGCGTCGTCTTCCCCGGCGGCCTTCTCGGCACCGGCCGTGGCCGCGAGCGCGACGCCGACGGCGGCCTCGGCAACCGTCTCGGCGGGCGCTTCGGCGTCATCCGCCGTCTTCGCCCCGGTCCGCGCGGACGCCTCGGCCGCCTCAGGTGCCGGCGCCGTCTCGTCCGGGGCGGCCGCCTGGGCCGGCAGCTCGATCCGGGGGGCGTCGTGCGCGCCGTCCCCGCCCAGGCCGTTGAAGATCAGGTTCAGCACGATCGCAGCCGTGGCACCGAGCGTGACGCCACTGTTGAGGAGCGAGGAGAGGTCCGCGTCCATGTGGTCCTTGAAGAGCACCGGAACCGTGGCGGGGAGCAGCGCGAAGGCCAGGGAGACGCCCACGACGAGCGCGTTCTTCTCCTCCTTGAGGTCGACCTTGGCCAGGGTCTGGATGCCCGCCAGGGCCACCATGGCGAACATCACCGTCGCCGCGCCGCCGAGCACTCCGTGCGGGACCGCGGCGACGATCGCGGCGGCCTTCGGGATCAGCCCGAGAACGATCATGAAGACGCCCGCGGCGACCACGACGAAGCGGCTCTTGACCTTGGTCATGCGGACCAGGCCGACGTTCTCGGCGAAGGCCACGTAGGGGAAGGAGTTGAGGACGCCGCCGAGGGCGGTCGCCGCTCCGTCGGCGCGCAGGGCGCGGGCCACGGTCTCGCTGTCGATCTCCTTGCCGACGATGTCGCCGACGGCGTACGTGTCACCGGTGGTCTCGACCATGGTGATCAGCATGACGATGAGCATCAGCAGGATCGGGAACCACGCGAACTTCGGGGCTCCGTAGTGGAACGGGGTGGTGATGCCGATCCAGTCCGAGTCGCCCACGTCGCCGAACTTGGCGTCGCCGAGCAGGAAGGCGACGGCGGTGCCGCCGACCAGGCCGAGCAGGATGGAGATGCTGGAGACGAAGGGCTTGCCGAGCTTCATCAGGACGAGGATGAAGAGCATCGTGCCGCCGGCGTAGGCGAAGTGCTTGGGGTCGCCGAAGTCGGGGCTGCCGACACCGCCCGCGGCGTCGCCCAGGCCGACGGGGATCAGCACGACACCGAGGACGGTGATCACCGTGCCGGTGACGACCGGCGGGAAGAGCCTCATGACCGTACGGAAGGCCTTGGGCGGCAGCCAGGCGAAGGCGAAGGTGGCGATGCCGGCCGTGATGACCGCGCCGTAGATGACGAGCAGGCCCGCCGTCCCGCCGCCCGCCCCGAGGCCGATGGCGATCATCGGGGACACCGCGGTGAAGGTGACGCCCTGGATCAGGGGCAGGCGCGCGCCGATCCTGCCGATGCCCCACGCCTGGATGATCGAGGCGATGCCACAGGTGAACAGGTCGGCGTTGATCAGGTAGACGAGCTGCTCGGTGGTGAGCCCGAGGGCGCCTCCGACGATGATCGGGACGATCACCGCGCCGGCGTAGAACGCGAGTACGTGCTGGAAGCCGTACAGCGCGAGCTTGGGGAGGGGGAGCACCTCGTCGACCGGGTGCGTGCTCTGCTCTCCGTCGGTGGAAAGCCGGGCGGCGACACGTGCCATCTCTGCCTTGCCCTTCAATGAGGTAGGTAACCGAGAGGAATCGGGGGGATCTGGTTGTCCCTGGTCGAAGTGGGTCGCTAACCCGTTGGTTCGCCAGGGTTGTCAGTGAGAACACGTAGATCGAAGCCCCGCTGTGTTTCCGGCGGTGTCTCTTCGTGTGACCGGAATTGAACGCCTGTGGGAGGGCTCACAGATATCGTCGACTTCGACAAAGTGTTGACGTTCTGGGGCACGTGATCTGGAGGTTTCTCCAGTGGCGGAGTCCGTGCGGGCAGGGGTATGGCACCGGGCGACGGAAACCGCCGTTCCCCGCCGCGCACGCGCGAGCTCCGGTGCGCTGACGTGCCCGTACGCACTTCGCGGGCCTTGGGTCACGCACACGCGGCCGTACGCTTCCGGCCGTCCGAGGCGTGGACCGCCGGTCGGCGAGCGGAGGCCGCCACCCCCTGGAACGGCTCCCGAACCGCCCCTGTTCGGCCACGCCGGACCGGATCGTTACCTCGGAACGAACCGATCCGGACGCTTTCGGATACGAACGGGGCGTGGAACGCGGCCGGGGGCGGGGGGGGGGGCCCCCCCCGGGCGGGCGCCGCGGGGGC
>NZ_JBHWBP010000328.1:0-8647 GCF_042735575.1 Streptomyces sp. NPDC059564
ACGCCCCCCGGGGGGGGGGGGGGTCTCTAGTCGGGGGTGGGGGGGGTTTTGGGTTGGGGGGGGGGGGCCGGGGGGTCGGGGGGGGGGGGGGGGGGGGGGGGGGGGCTCGGGGGGGGGGGGGTGGTGGCGGTGGGGGGGGCCGGGGTCATCGCGGGGGCTCGGTTTCCGGGGTGAGGAGGTCCGCGATGTCCAGGACGTGGTAGCCCCGCATCGAGGGGAGGCAGCTGCCCCGGACCGGGCCGATCGCCGACGCCCAGGGGGCCGGGATCGAGGCGGCGCCCGACAGGGCCCCGGACAGGGCGCCCGCCACCGCGGCGGTGGTGTCGGCGTCCCGGCCCATGTTGACGGCCGTCAGGACGGAGGACGGGAAGTCGCCCGCGCAGGCGGCGAAGGCCCCGAAGGCCAGGCCCACCGCCTCGGGGGCGAGGTCCGTCCACGGGTAGCCGCCGATCACCACCGCCGAGCGCACCGCCCGTTCGCCGCGCGGGGCCGCGGTGACGGCCCGGCGCAGGGAGCGGGCCGTCCAGGAGTCGGAGGGGATCACCGACAGGGCCGCCGAGATCACCGAGGCCGGGGAGCCGCCCGCCATCGCCGCCGCGACCCCCGCCGCCACCGCCTGGCCCCCGTAGATGCCCTCCCCGTCGTGGCTGACCGAGCCGTCGATCGCGACCAGCCGGGCCGCCTCCGCCGGGCGCCCCGCCGCGAACACCCCGAACGGGGCCGCCCGCATCGCGAGACCGTCCGACCAGGCGTGCCGGTGCTGCGCCGAGATGGGGGCCGCCAACCCCCGCCGGAGGTTCTCCAGCGTGCCGCGCTCGCTGAAGCCCGCCCCGCGGAAGGGGCCCTCGTCCAGGTCCGCGATCCAGTGGTGCCAGGCCCGTTCGACGTGCGCGACGGTGAGCGCCGAGCCGTGCCGGGCCAGCAGCAGGCCCGAGAAGATGGCGTACTCCGTGTCGTCCGTGCCCGCCGGGTCGTCCGATACGAAGCCCTCGATGCGGCCCCACTTCGCCCGGATCTCCGACGGCTTCATGTTCTCCGCGGGGGCGCCCAGCGCGTCGCCCACCGCGAGGCCGAGAAGAGCGCCCCGGGCCCGTTCGAGGAGGACCTGCGGATTGGATGCGATCAGCTCCATGGCGCGCCTCTCCACTTGATGGGACTCATGATGAGCCCTTGGGGGATTTGTGCCACGGCATGTGGTTTGTCGCTCGTCGCGAAACACCCCCCGAACGCCCCCGTCACCCGGTCGCCGACCCGCGAAAGCCCAGGTAAGTACGGCCTTCCTTGCTGGCGGGCGGCAAAAATCGTGCGTAGTTTCGAGGTGTTCAGGGGGAGTGCTCCGGGCGGGGCACGGCTGCGCGTGCTTTCGCGTACCCACTCGCACGAAATGGGGAGATACGCCGCATGTCCATCATCGACATCGAAGCGCCACTGCACACCGCGCACCGTGACAACCACACCCACCGTGACGTCAACGGCGGATGGCTGCGGCCCGCCGTGTTCGGCGCGATGGACGGGCTCGTCTCCAACCTCGCGCTGATGACCGGCGTGGCCGGCGGCGCCGTCGCCCCGCAGACCATCGTGATCACCGGCCTGGCGGGCCTGGCGGCCGGTGCCTTCTCGATGGCCGCCGGCGAGTACACCTCCGTCGCCTCCCAGCGCGAGCTGGTCCTCGCCGAGCTGGACGTGGAGCGCCAGCAGCTGCGCAAGCACCCGGTCGACGAGATGGAGGAGCTCGCCGAGCTCTACGTCTCGCGCGGGGTCGAGCCCGCCCTCGCCCGCGAGGTCGCCATGCAGCTGTCCCGCGATCCGGAGCAGGCGCTGGAGATCCACGCCCGCGAGGAGCTGGGCATAGACCCCGACGACCTGCCCTCGCCGCTGGTCGCGGCCGTCTCGTCCTTCGGATCCTTCGCCCTGGGCGCGCTGCTGCCGCTGCTGCCCTACCTCCTCGGCGCGACCAGCCTGTGGCCGGCCGTGCTGCTGGCGCTGGGCGGGCTCTTCGCCTGCGGCGCGGTCGTCGCGCGGGTCACGGCCCGGTCCTGGTGGTACAGCGGTGCGCGCCAGCTGGTCCTGGGTGGCGCCGCCGCCGGTGTGACGTACGTCCTGGGAACCTGGATCGGTGGCGTCGTAGGCTAACCGGCGCGGGAGTGCGACACTATGCGGTACGCAACATAAGTAGTCCGTTACCCGGCGGTTTCGATTCCGTTGCCGCGGGGCATCAGACCAGGGCGCGCGGGCAACGATGCCCGCCTCGCGCCGGGACCTTCGCCCCGAGTTGCGTCCGCAGAATTCCTTGCAGAAACCCCCGTAGCTCCGCGAAGGTCCTTTCTTCCTGCTTCGTGCAACGTCCGCATGCTGGAACGCGATATCCGCTTCTCGGGATTGCCGTCATCATGTAACCTGCACGAAATTTCGCAGAGGGCCAACGTCGTCCCTCGGCTATGCACATATGCCACGACGACGACGGGAGAGCCGATGCGTTCCGCATCCACGCACTCCGCGACCGGCCTCAGCACCACCGCCTGGTCGCCCATGGACGGTCGCCCCGCCCAGCAGGGCATGTACGACCCGCGCAACGAGCACGACGCCTGCGGCGTCGGCTTTGTGGCCAACCTCAGCGGCGAGGCCAGCCACACGCTGGTCGAGCAGGCGCTGACCGTATTGCGGAACCTCGAGCACCGTGGCGCCACCGGCTCCGAGCCGGACTCGGGCGACGGCGCCGGAATCCTGTCCCAGGTCCCGGACGCGTTCCTGCGCGAGGTCGCCGGATTCGAGCTTCCCGAGGCCGGCGCGTACGCCGTCGGCATCGCCTTCCTCCCCGCCGACGGCACCGCACAGGCCGTCGCCGTGGAGCAGATCGAGGCCATCGCCGCCCAGGAGGACCTCACGGTCCTCGGCTGGCGCGAGGTGCCCGTCACCCCCGACCTGCTCGGCAACGGCGCCCGCGCCACCATGCCGGCCTTCTCGCAGCTGTTCGTGAGTGGGGGCACCTCCCGGACGGAGTCCGGGGGAGGGACGACCGGCATCGAGCTGGACCGCAAGGCCTTCGTGCTGCGCAAGCGCGCCGAGCGCGAGGCCGGGGTCTACTTCCCGTCGCTCTCCGCACGGACCATCGTCTACAAGGGCATGCTGACCACCGGCCAGCTGGAGCCATTCTTCCCGGACCTCTCCGACCGCCGCTTCGCGTCGACGCTCGCCCTGGTCCACTCCCGGTTCTCGACGAACACCTTCCCGTCCTGGCCGCTCGCCCACCCGTACCGCTTCGTCGCGCACAACGGCGAGATCAACACGGTCAAGGGCAACCGGAACTGGATGAAGGCCCGCGAGTCCCACCTGGCCTCCGGCGCCTTCGGCGAGGGCGCACTGGACCGCATCTTCCCGATCTGCACCCCGGACGCCTCCGACTCGGCCTCCTTCGACGAGGTCCTGGAGCTGCTCCACCTCGGCGGCCGGTCGCTGCCGCACAGCGTGCTGATGATGATCCCGGAGGCGTGGGAGAACCACACCTCCATGGACCCGGCCCGCCGCGCGTTCTACCAGTACCACTCCACGATGATGGAGCCCTGGGACGGCCCGGCCTGCGTCACCTTCACCGACGGCACCCAGGTCGGCGCGGTCCTCGACCGCAACGGTCTGCGCCCCGGCCGCTACTGGGTCACCGACGACGGCCTCGTCGTCCTCGGCTCCGAGGTCGGCGTCCTCGACATCGACCCGGCCAAGGTCGTCCGCAAGGGCCGCCTCCAGCCCGGCAAGATGTTCCTCGTCGACACCGCCCAGAAGCGGATCATCGAGGACGACGAGATCAAGGACGAGCTCGCCTCCGCCGCGCCCTACGCCGAATGGCTGGAGACCGGCGAGATCGAGCTGACGGACCTGCCCGAGCGCGAGCACATCGTGCACACCCACGCCTCGGTCACCCGCCGCCAGCAGACCTTCGGCTACACCGAGGAAGAGCTGCGCGTCATCCTCGCGCCCATGGCCCGCACGGGCGGCGAGCCGCTCGGCTCCATGGGCACGGACTCCCCGATCGCGGCCCTGTCCGAGCGCCCCCGGCTGCTCTTCGACTACTTCACCCAGCTGTTCGCGCAGGTCACCAACCCGCCGCTGGACGCCATCCGCGAGGAGCTCGTCACCTCGCTGCTGTCCTCGCTGGGCCCCCAGGGCAACCTGCTGGAGCCGACCTCCGCGTCGTGCCGCAGCGTCACCCTGCCGTTCCCGGTGATCGACAACGACGAGCTCGCCAAGCTGATACACATCAACGCCGACGGCGACATGCCGGGCATGAAGGCCGCCACCCTCTCGGGCCTGTACCGGGTCTCGGGCGGCGGCGAGGCGCTGGCCGCGCGGATCGAGGAGATCCGTGCCGAGGCCGACGCCGCCATCGAGGCCGGCGCCCGCCTGATCGTCCTGTCGGACCGCCACTCGGACGCCGAGCACGCGCCGATCCCGTCGCTGCTGCTCACCTCCGTCGTGCACCACCACCTCATCGCCACCAAGCAGCGCACCCAGGTGGGTCTGCTGGTCGAGGCCGGCGACGTCCGCGAGGTCCACCACGTCGCGCTGCTCATCGGCTACGGCGCGGCCGCTGTCAACCCGTACCTGGCGATGGAGTCCGTCGAGGACCTGCTGCGCGCCGGTACCTTCCTGTCCGGCCTGGAGCCGGAGCGGGCCATCAAGAACCTGATCTACGCGCTCGGCAAGGGCGTCCTGAAGGTCATGTCCAAGATGGGCATCTCCACGGTCGCCTCCTACCGCGGCGCCCAGGTGTTCGAGGCCGTCGGCCTCGACGAGGAGTTCGTCGGTACGTACTTCAGCGGCACCGCCACCAAGATCGGCGGCGCCGGCCTGGACGTCATCGCCAAGGAAGTGGCCGCCCGCCACACCAAGGCGTACCCGGCCTCCGGCATCGCGGCCACGCACCGCGCGCTGGAGATCGGCGGCGAGTACCAGTGGCGCCGCGAGGGCGAGCCGCACCTGTTCGACCCGGAGACGGTCTTCCGCCTCCAGCACGCCACCCGCAACCGCCGCTACGACATCTTCAAGAAGTACACGGAGCGGGTGAACGAGCAGTCCGAGCGCCTGATGACGCTGCGCGGCCTGTTCGGGTTCAAGAGCGAGGACCGGCCGTCGATCTCCATCGACGAGGTCGAGTCGGTCGCCGACATCGTCAAGCGCTTCTCCACCGGCGCCATGTCGTACGGCTCCATCTCCAAGGAGGCGCACGAGACCCTCGCCATCGCCATGAACCAGCTGGGCGCCAAGTCCAACACCGGTGAGGGCGGCGAGGACCCGGACCGCCTGTACGACCCGGCGCGGCGTTCGTCGATCAAGCAGGTCGCCTCCGGCCGCTTCGGCGTGACCTCCGAGTACCTGGTCAACGCGGACGACATCCAGATCAAGATGGCGCAGGGTGCCAAGCCCGGCGAGGGCGGCCAGCTGCCCGGCCACAAGGTCTACCCGTGGGTCGCCAAGACCCGGCACTCCACCCCGGGCGTCGGCCTGATCTCCCCGCCGCCGCACCACGACATCTACTCCATCGAGGACCTGGCCCAGCTGATCCACGACCTCAAGAACGCCAACCCGGCCGCGCGCATCCACGTGAAGCTCGTGTCCGAGGTCGGCGTCGGAACGGTCGCGGCGGGTGTCTCCAAGGCCCACGCGGACGTCGTCCTCATCTCCGGCCACGACGGCGGAACGGGTGCCTCCCCGCTGACCTCGCTGAAGCACGCGGGCGGTCCCTGGGAGCTCGGCCTCGCCGAGACCCAGCAGACCCTGCTGCTCAACGGGCTGCGCGACCGCATCGTCGTCCAGACCGACGGCCAGCTCAAGACCGGCCGCGACGTGGTCATCGCCGCGCTGCTCGGCGCCGAGGAGTTCGGTTTCGCGACCGCGCCGCTCGTCGTCTCCGGCTGCGTCATGATGCGCGTCTGCCACCTGGACACCTGCCCGGTCGGCATCGCCACCCAGAACCCGGTCCTGCGCGACCGCTTCTCCGGCAAGCCCGAGTTCGTCGTCAACTTCTTCGAGTTCATCGCGGAGGAGGTGCGCGAGCTCCTCGCCGAGCTGGGCTTCCGCACCATCGAGGAGGCCGTCGGCCACGCCGAGCTCCTCGACACCAGCAAGGCCGTCACGCACTGGAAGGCGCAGGGCCTCGACCTGGAGCCCCTCTTCTACGTGCCCGAGCTGCCCGAGGGCGCGGTCCGCCACGCCCTGATCGAGCAGGACCACGGTCTGGAGAAGGCCCTCGACAACGAGCTGATCAAGCTCGCCGCCGACGCGCTGAACGCCGACACGGCCGAAGCCGCCCAGCCGGTCCGCGCCCAGGTCGCGATCCGCAACATCAACCGGACCGTCGGCACCATGCTCGGCCACGAGGTCACGAAGAAGTTCGGTGGCGCGGGCCTGCCCGACAACACCATCGACCTGACCTTCACGGGCTCCGCCGGCCAGTCCTTCGGCGCCTTCCTGCCGCGCGGTGTGACGCTGCGGCTGGAGGGCGACGCCAACGACTACGTCGGCAAGGGCCTCTCCGGCGGCCGCGTCGTGGTCCGCCCGGACCGCGGCGCCGACCACCTCGCCGAGTACTCCACCATCGCCGGCAACACCATCGGCTACGGAGCCACCGGCGGCGAGATGTTCCTGCGCGGCCGCACCGGCGAACGCTTCTGCGTCCGCAACTCCGGCGCCCTGGTCGTCTCGGAGGGCGTGGGCGACCACGGCTGCGAGTACATGACCGGCGGACACGCCGTCGTCATCGGCGAGACGGGCCGCAACTTCGCGGCCGGCATGTCGGGCGGCGTCGCGTACGTCATCGACCTCGACCCGGCCAACGTCAACGTCGGCAACGTCGGTGCCGTCGAGACCGAGCTGTCCGACACGGACAAGCAGTGGCTGCACGATGTGGTGCGCCGCCACGAGGAGGAGACCGGCTCGACCGTGGCCGCGAAGCTCCTGGCCGACTGGTCCGCCGCGGTGGACCGCTTCAGCAAGATCATCCCGACCACGTACAAGGCAGTGCTCGCCGCCAAGGACGCCGCCGAGCTGGCCGGACTCTCGGAGTCCGAGACCACCGAGAAGATGATGGAGGCGGCGACCCATGGCTGACCCGAAGGGCTTCCTCACCACCCCGCGCGAGACCGCCTGCTCCCGTCCCGTGGCCGACCGGCTGAAGGACTGGAACGAGGTCTACGTCCCGGGCTCGCTGCTCCCGATCATCAGCAAGCAGGCCGGCCGCTGCATGGACTGCGGCATCCCGTTCTGCCACAACGGCTGCCCGCTCGGCAACCTCATCCCCGAGTGGAACGACTTCGCGTACCGCGAGGACTGGTCGGCGGCGTCGGAGCGGCTGCACGCGACGAACAACTTCCCGGAGTTCACCGGGCGGCTGTGCCCGGCGCCGTGCGAGTCGGCCTGCGTGCTCGGCATCAACCAGCCGGCCGTCACCATCAAGAACGTCGAAGTCTCGATCATCGACAAGGCCTGGGACAACGGCGACGTCACCCCGCAGCCGCCGGAGCGCCTCTCCGGCAAGACGGCCGCGGTCATCGGCTCCGGTCCGGCGGGTCTCGCCGCGGCGCAGCAGCTGACCCGGGCCGGGCACACCGTGGTGGTGTACGAGCGCGCCGACCGCGTCGGCGGGCTGCTGCGGTACGGCATCCCCGAGTTCAAGATGGAGAAGGTGCACATCAACCGGCGCATCGAGCAGATGCGCGCGGAGGGCACCAAGTTCCGTACCGGCATCGAGGTCGGCCGCGACATCACGGCCACCGACCTGCGCAAGCGGTTCGACGCGGTCGTCATCGCGGCCGGCGCCACGGTCTCCCGCGACCTGCCGGTCCCGGGCCGTGAGCTGAACGGCATCCACTTCGCGATGGAGTACCTGCCGCTGGCGAACAAGGTCCAGGAGGGCGACTTCCTGGCCCCGCCGATCACGGCCGAGGGCAAGCACGTGGTCGTCATCGGCGGCGGCGACACCGGCGCGGACTGCGTGGGCACCGCCCACCGCCAGGGGGCCCTCTCGGTCACCCAGCTGGAGATCATGCCGAAGCCGTCCGAGGAGCGGCCCTCGGGCCAGCCCTGGCCGACGTTCCCCATGCTGTACAAGGTCACCTCGGCGCACGAGGAGGGCGGCGAGCGGATCTACTCCGTCTCCACCACCCACTTCGAGGGCGACGAGGACGGCAACGTCCAGTCCCTGCACCTCATCGAGGTCGCCTTCGAGGACGGCAAGCTCGTCCAGAAGGCCGGCACCGAGCGCGTCCTCCCCGCGCAGCTGGTGACCCTGGCGATGGGCTTCACGGGCACCGACCAGGCCAACGGCCTGGTAGACCAGTTCGGGCTGGAGCTGGACGCGCGCGGCAACATCGACCGCGATGCCTCCTACGCGACCAACGTCGACGGCGTCTTCGTCGCCGGCGACGCGGGCCGCGGCCAGTCGCTGATCGTGTGGGCCATCGCGGAAGGCCGCTCGGCCGCCCGCGGCGTGGACCGCTTCCTGACCGGCACCAGCGCCCTCCCGTACCCGGTCAAGCCGACGGACCGCTCCCTGCTGGTGTAGGCCCCGCCGCCCCTCCCCGGGGAGGGGCACCCGCAGTACCCCCGCCCTCCGGGGCGGGACCCCTCATACGGTCCGTACAACGAAGTACGGAAC
>NZ_JBHWBP010000329.1:0-8626 GCF_042735575.1 Streptomyces sp. NPDC059564
GCTCGCCCGGGCAGCGGGCGCCGCCGTGGCTGAACGGCGCCACCCGGGTGTCCCCCGGTCCCCCGTTCCCCGGGCTGCGCCTGGGGAACTCGGTGGGTCAGGTGGCCACGCCCAGGGCGTGGCCCGCTGTGGTGGGGTCCGTCAGGGTGGTGAGGAGGGCGTCCGCCACGTCTGCGCGGGGGATGACCTTGCCGCCCGGGACGTTGGCGTCCAGGGCGCGACGGTAGGTGCCCGTCCGCGGGCGGTCCAGCAGGCGGGGCGGCCGGACCACCGTCCACTGGAGGCCGCTCGCCCCGATCGCGGCCTCCATCACCGCCAGGTCCGCGTACACATCGCGCAGCGCCCGCCGCAGCAGCGGGTACATCACCGAGCGCAGGAGCACGCCGTCCCCCGGGGAGTCCGGCCCGAGCGGCGCCGCGCTGATCGCCGACAGCCGGGCCACGCCCGCCCGGTCCATCGCCGAGACGACCGCCCGCAGGGCCGGTCCGGCGATCGGGGAGAGCCGGGCCTGCTTGTTGCTGGAGGCACCGAGCGCGGAGACCACCCCGTCCCGCCCGGCCAGGACGGGCACCAGCGCGTCCTCGTCCGTCAGGTCGGCCAGCACCGCCACCTGGAGCCGCTCGTGCGGCGGCACGTCCAGCCGGGCCGGGTCGCGCACGACCGCCGTCACCTCGTGGCCCGCTGCGAGCGCCTGGTGCACGACCTCCCGGCCGACCCCGCCCGTGGCTCCGAACACCGTGAGTTTCATCGTGTACCCCTTGGCCGAAGACCGATGGTGGGTGAGCATTCACTCACCCCCGTGTCCACTAGGGTGAGTGAATGCTCACCTCGAAGTCAAGCCGCCCCACGCCCGAGCGGCTGCTCGACGCCGCCGAGACCCTCATGCGCACCATCGGCCTCGCCAACACCACCACCAAGGCCATTGCCCGCGAGGCCGGCTGCTCGGAGGCCGCGCTCTACAAGCACTACGCCAACAAGGAAGAGCTCTTCGTGCGCGTCCTGATGGAGCGCACCCCGAACGCCGGGCCGCTGATGGCCGCGCTCACCGCCGAGCCGGGGGAGCGGACCGTCGAGGAGGCGCTGACCGCCATCGCCCGGCACGCCGCGCTCTTCTACGCCGACGCCATGCCCCTGGCCGCCTCGCTCTTCGCCGAGCCCGCCCTGCTCAGCCGCCACCGCGAGGGCGTCCAGGAGATCGGCGCGGGCCCCCACGTGGTGCTCGACGCCCTGGAAGGACGGCTGCGCCGCGAACTCGCCGCCGGCCGGCTCCGCGACGGCGCCGACCCGCGCGCCGCCGCCGCCCTGCTGCTCGGGGCCTGCTTCCAGCGGGCCTTCTTCCTGCACTTCTCCGGCGCCGAGGTGGTCCAGCCGGTCGAGGAGTTCGCCCCGGCCGTCGCCCGGACCCTGTGGGCCGCTATCGGCTGAGCCCGAGCTCCGCCGCGTACGGCGGCTCCGCGCCCGCCCGGGAACAGGTCAGCGCGGCCGCGTGCGCGGCGAAGGCCAGGACGGCGGGCCAGTCCACCGGACCGGCGCCGCCGCCCACCAGCCGGTGCAGCAGGGCCGCGTTGACCGTGTCGCCCGCGCCGATCGTGTCGGCGACCACCACCGGCCGGGCCGCCGCACCGTACCGCGCGCCCTCCGCCGTCCGCACCGTCAGACCCGCCGCGCCCCGGGTCAGCACCACCGCCGAGGGCCCGGCCGCCAGCCAGTCCTCGACCCGCCCGCCCAGCCAGTCCGCGTCCTCCTGCGACAGCTTGAGCACCGACACGTACGGCAGCCAGCCCAGGAACCGCTTCCGGTACGCGGCCGGGTCGGCGATCAGCGCCGGGCGGATGTTGGGGTCGAGCAGGGTCAGCAGCCCGCGCCGCGACTCCCGCCGCAGCAGGGCCTCGTACGCGCTCGCGCCCGGCTCCAGCACCAGCGAGCAGGTCCCGAGCGCGAGGGCCCGTACGCCTGGAGGCAGCGAGGGCGGCAGGGTGAACAGCCGGTCGGCGGTCCCCTCGGTGTAGAAGCCGTACGCGGCCGAGCCGTCCGGGGCCAGCGAGGGCACGGCCAGCGTGGTCGGCTCCGGCCCGCGCTGCACCAGCGAGAGGTCCACCCCGGCGGCCCGCAGCCCGGACAGGAGGCCCTCGCCGAAACCGTCCGCCGACACCCGGGAGCAGAAGGCCACGTCCGCCCCGAGCCGGCCCAGCGCCAGCGCGGTGTTGTACGGCCCTCCGCCGGGCCGGGGCAGCAGCGCGCCCGGCGGCTCCGCGACGGGCACCAGGTCGATCAGGGCTTCTCCACCGACGACGATCACGCGGGGGAAGCTACCCCATCGGCCGCCGGTATCGTCGGGTGGGCCCGGCCCCGGGCACCGCCACCTCGCGCCAGGAGAACCGCATGTCCGCGTCGCAGTCCGCCGCCCGCCGTACCGTCCTCAAGGGCGCCGCCGCGCTCGCCGGGGCCGTGGGCGCCGGGGCGACGCTCTCGGCCTGCTCCACCGAGTCCGACAGCGGCGCGGGCAGCCCGGCGGTCCCGAAGGAGCCGGTCGAGCTGGGCCCCGTGGCCGACGTCCCCGTGGGCGGCTCGAAGCTGTTCCGGGAGCGCAAGGTCGTCGTCAGCTGCCCGGCGGAGGGCCAGTACAAGGCGTTCAGCGCCCAGTGCACGCACGCCGGCTGCGTCCTCGACAAGATCGTCGAGGGGGAGGGCAACTGCCCCTGCCACGGCAGCCGCTTCGACGTGACCACCGGCAAGGTCCTGCGCGGCCCGGCCGCCGACCCGCTGCCCGCCGTCCCGGTCAAGGCGGAGAACGGCAAGCTCATCGCGGGCTGACCGCCCCACCGCTACTCCCAGTCCCAGGCGATGCCGAGGAGGCCGCGCCGGACGCCGTCTTCCACCAGGTGCACGGCCCGGTGGCGGCCGCTGGGGGTGAGGTCGGCGAGGCCCGTGCGCGCGGCCTGCGGGCCGGTGCGGGCGAAGCGGCGGCAGCGCACCGGCAGGGCCGCCTCGTCGAAGCGGACCTGGAGCATGTACTGGCCGCCCGCGTAGCTGAAACCCCGCACGTACTCCGTGCTGCGCGCGCCCGTGCCGTCCTCGATCCCGTAGCCGAAGACGTACGTGTCCCCGCGCCGCAGCCGCGCATCGAACAGCAGCTCCGCCACCACCACGCCCGCCTCCCGGTGGCGGCGTATCCGGCCCGTGCGGCAGTTCTCGTACGCCGCCACGCGGACCCGGTCGGTGTCGCAGCCCGGATCGCCGTGGTGGACGGCGAGGTAGCGGTCGACGCCGTCGCGGTGGGCCCGGACGATCTGCTGGGACTCCCGCGTGCGCAGCTCGCCGTCCGGGCCGATGCCGACCCGCTCGTGGTGGCCGACCGAGTGCAGGCCGCCGTCCGCCGGGAGCTCCATGCCGTCCAGTAACTGCTCCACCGCCGCGCCGACGCTGATCAGCGCCCGGTACGAGCGGGCCGCCGGGCGGCCGGAACCGGGCCCGGCGGCGCGGCCGGGGCCGGTCAGCAGGCGCAGGAGGGCGCCGCCGGGGAGTTCCAGGATCTGCTCCAGGGCCGCCACGGCCCGCAGCGACTCCGGGTGGCGGGGGCGCCGGGCGCCCTGCTGCCAGTAGCTGAGGCTGGTGACGCCGAGCTTGATGCCGCGCGCGGCGAGCCGGTGCTGGACCCGGTGCAGGGGCAGGCCGCGGACGGCCAGGGCGGTGCGCAGGGCGAGGTGGAAGGGGCCCTCGCGCAGGAGGCGGTGGAGTTCCGCCGCGTTCGTGGTGTCCGCCGTACCCGCCGCGCCCGTGGTGGGCGCCTGGTCGCCGGTCGGCCGCATGGCGACTCCCTCTGTGAACGTTCACACGCGCCGGCGTGGGGACCGGGCGGCGCCGGGCCGGTGGTTCCGGGGGAGCAGGTGGAACGACAGCAACCGTTCACACCACAGCCCCACCGTTCACACTGCGATGTCACGGCGTATTGAAGCCTGTTGACCTGATCGCGACAACTCCCTGATGCTCCTCCACAGCGTCCGGACGCGCTCCTCCATCCCCCCACTTCCCACCTCGGGTCCCCACCTCGGGAGGAACGCGATGCGCAACAGAACCCGGCGGCCGTCCCCGGCCGCCCTGCTCCCCACCCTGCTGTCCGCCCTGCTCCTCGTCCTGCTGCCGTTCGGCGCCGGTACCGCCACCGCCGCCACGGCCGCCGCCGCCCCGGACACCCCCGCCGCCGCGGCCCTGGCGTACAAGCGCCTGAACATCACCATGCAGGCCCAGCAGAAGAACAACTGGTGCTGGGCTGCCGGCGGGAACACCATCGCCACCTGGTTCGGCCGCGACTACAGCCAGAACCAGTTCTGCAACGCCGCCTTCAACCGCCAGCAGGGCACCGAGTGCCCCAACAACCAGGCCAGCCTCGGCAACGTCCAGACCGCCCTGCGCTGGGCCGGCATCAACTCCGGCAGCTACGTGACCGGCTGGCTCCAGTACTCGACCGTCCAGACCGAGATCAACGCCGACCGGCCGGTCGAGACGCGCATCCAGTGGTCGAACGGCGGCGGCCACATGCACGTCCTCTACGGCTACGACACCGCCAACAGCTGGGTCTACTGGGGCGACCCCTGGCCCTCCAGCGACCGCTACAACTGGGCCTCGCACGCCTGGTACGTGGACAACAGCACCTTCTCCTGGACCCACTCCCTCTACCGGATCGGGGCGTGACCGCCATGACCGTGCGCTCCGCCGCCGCGGCCGTTCTGGCCGCCGCCACCGCCGTTCTCGCCCTGGCCGGTGCGGCCGCCGCGGCGCCCGTGCCGCAGCCGCAGGCCGCCACCGCCGAGAACAGGGCGGCCGCCCACGAGGCGGCCGCCGCGCCCGACACCCTGGCGACCCTCTCCCGGTTCTTCGCCCGCGAGGGCAAGGTGTCGCTGGCCGCCGCGCAGCCTCGGATCGAGGGCGAGGCCGTCCCCGTCAGCTACCTCTCTCCCGAGTTCGTCGCGGGCCGGGCCGGTGCGCCGGTGGCCCGGCTGGAGTTCCTCGCCAGCCAGGCGGTCTCCTCCGACGGGCAGCGGGCCGCGCTGTGGACCGCGAAGACGGGGGCGGGCTGGCAGGTGGTGAACATCGCCACCGGCGACGACGAATTCCGCTACGCGCGGCTCGGTGCGGCCAGGCTTCCCGGGGGGACCGTGTTCCGGGAACCGCAGATCGACGCGTGGTACGTCGCCGGGGGTGACCGGGTGGTGCCGCTGGACGAGGACGCGGTGGCCGCCGTCGGCGAGCGGGGGACGACGCTGGCCGCGTACCGGGTCCGGGTGACCCGGGCGTACGGCGACAAGTTGCCGGGCTCGGCGTACGCGGAGGCCGGTGAGGCCGGTGGCTTCGCCGAGCCCGTGCGGGGCTCCGGCGGGGCGCCGGTCGGGGTGATCGCCGGGGGCGCCGGGGCGCTGGCGCTCGGTGCCGCCGGGTCGGTGCTCCTGCTGCGGCGGCGCCGTACCGGCTGACCCCGCCCCCCCCGCAGGGCCCGGCCACCGCCAGGGGCCGGGCCCTGCGGGCTGTCCCCTACCCGCGCCTCAAGCTCCCCCAGCTACCGCTGGGAGGTGCCCCCGGGCGGGGCTGGATGCGGCCGGCGGGACAGGGGCTGCGGGTTGTTGTCGGTGGGCGACAGTAGGGTGGTTGGCATGGCCGACCCTTCCAGCTATCGACCCGAGCCCGGGCAGGTTCCTGACTCCCCGGGGGTCTACAGGTTCCGCGACGAGCACCGCCGGGTGATCTACGTCGGGAAGGCCAAGAGCCTGCGCCAGCGCCTGGCCAGCTACTTCCAGGACATCGCCGGCTTGCACCCCCGTACCGCCACCATGGTGACCACCGCCGCCTCCGTCGAGTGGACCGTCGTCTCCACCGAGGTCGAGGCGCTGCAGCTCGAATACTCCTGGATCAAGGAGTACGACCCCCGGTTCAACGTCAAGTACCGGGACGACAAGAGCTACCCCTCCCTCGCCGTCACCATGAACGAGGACTATCCGCGCGTGCAGGTCATGCGCGGGCCCAAGAAGAAGGGCGTGCGCTACTTCGGCCCGTACGGGCACGCCTGGGCGATCAGGGAGACCGTCGACCTGATGCTGCGGGTCTTCCCCGTGCGCACCTGCTCCGCCGGGGTGTTCAAGCGGTCCGCGCAGATCGGGCGGCCCTGTCTGCTCGGCTACATCGGCAAGTGCTCCGCGCCCTGCGTGGGCCGGGTCACCCCCGAGGAGCACCGGGAACTGGCCGAGGACTTCTGCGACTTCATGGCCGGGCGCACCGGCACCTACCTCTCCCGCCTGGAGCGGGAGATGCGCGAGGCCGCCGAGGAGATGGAGTACGAGAAGGCGGCCCGGCTGCGCGACGACATAGGGGCCCTGCGCCGGGCCATGGAGAAGAACGCCGTCGTCCTCGCCGACGCCACCGACGCCGACCTGATCGCCGTCGCCGAGGACGAGCTCGAAGCCGCCGTGCAGATCTTCCACGTCCGCGGCGGCCGCGTCCGCGGCCAGCGCGGCTGGGTCACCGACAAGGTCGAGGCCGTGGACACGGCCGGCCTCGTCGAGCACGCCCTCCAGCAGCTGTACGGGGAGGAGAAGGGCGAGGCCGTCCCCAAGGAGGTGCTCGTTCCCGCGCTGCCCGAGGACACCCCCGCGCTGAGCCAGTGGCTCGCCGAGCGCCGCGGGTCGGCCGTCAGCCTGCGCATCCCGCAGCGCGGCGACAAGAAGGCCCTCATGGAGACCGTCCACCGCAACGCTCAGCAGTCCCTCGCCCTGCACAAGACCAAGCGCGCCAGCGACCTCACCACCCGCTCCCGGGCCCTGGAGGAGATCGCCGAGGCCCTGGAGCTGGACGGCGCCCCGCTGCGCATCGAGTGCTTCGACATCTCCCATCTGCAGGGTGACGACGTGGTCGCCTCGATGGTGGTGTTCGAGGACGGACTGGCCAGGAAGAGCGAGTACCGGCGCTTCCAGATCAAGACCTTCGAGGGGCAGGACGACGTCCGCTCCATGCACGAGGTGGTCTCCCGGCGCTTCCGGCGCTACCTCCAGGAGAAGCTGAAGACGGGGGAGTGGTCCCCGGAGGACGGGGAGGACCCGCTCGCCGAGGACGACGGGCGGCCCAGACGCTTCGCGTACCCGCCCCAGCTCGTCGTCGTCGACGGCGGGCAGCCGCAGGTGGCCGCCGCCAAGCGGGCCCTGGAGGAGCTCGGCATCGACGACGTGGCCGTGTGCGGTCTGGCCAAGCGGCTGGAGGAGGTCTGGCTGCCCGGCGAGGACGACCCCGTCGTGCTGCCCCGCACCAGCGAGGGCCTCTACCTGCTCCAGCGGGTCCGTGACGAAGCCCACCGGTTCGCCATCCACTACCAGCGCGGGAAGCGGGCCAAGCGGCTGAAATCGGGCCCCCTGGACGAGGTGCCCGGCCTCGGCGAGAGCCGCAAGCAGGCCCTGATCAAGCACTTCGGTTCGGTGAAGAAGCTGAGACAGGCGACAATCGACCAGATCTGCGAGGTCCCGGGCATAGGGCGCAAGACGGCCGAGACGGTGGCCGCGGCTCTCGCCCAGGCTCCCCCGGCCGGTCCTGCCGTCAATACGGCGACAGGAGAGATCATGGACGACGAGACACCCGCGCCGGCGGGAGTAGCGTCCGAACGGGGGACCGAGCAATGACCGAGCACGAGAGCACGCACGAGACCACGCACGACCGAGACGGAGCACAGGTGAGTACGGGCACGACAGTGGAGCCCGGCGACAACGCCGAGGCGGCCATCCCCGAACTGGTGATCATTTCCGGGATGTCCGGGGCCGGCCGCAGCACCGCGGCCAAGTGTCTCGAGGACCTCGGCTGGTTCGTCGTCGACAACCTCCCGCCGGCGCTGATCCCCACCATGGTGGAGCTCGGGGCCCGCTCCCAGGGCAACGTGGCGCGCATCGCCGTCGTCGTCGACGTCCGCGGCCGACAGTTCTTCGACGCCCTGCGCGAGTCCCTCTCCGACCTGGAGGCCCGCGGCGTCACCCGGCGCATCGTCTTCCTGGAGTCCTCCGACGACGCGCTGGTCCGCCGCTTCGAGTCGGTCCGCCGCCCGCACCCCCTCCAGGGCGACGGCCGCATCGTCGACGGCATCGCCGCCGAACGCGACCTGCTGCGCGAGCTGCGCGGGGACGCCGACCTGGTCATCGACACCTCCAGCCTGAACGTGCACGAGCTGCGCGCCAAGATGGACGCCCAGTTCGCCGGCGACGAGGAGCCCGAGCTGCGGGCCACCGTCATGTCCTTCGGCTACAAGTACGGCCTCCCCGTCGACGCCGACCTCGTCGTCGACTGCCGCTTCATCCCCAACCCGCACTGGGTTCCCGAGCTGCGCCCCTTCACCGGGCTCAACGAGGAGGTGTCGGGCTACGTCTTCAGCCAGCCCGGCGCCAAGGAGTTCCTCGACCGCTACACCGAGCTGCTCCAGCTCATCGCCACCGGCTACCGCCGCGAGGGCAAGCGGTACGTGACCATCGCGGTCGGCTGCACCGGCGGCAAGCACCGCAGCGTGGCCGTGTCCGAGAAGCTCGCCGCCCGCCTCGCCTCCGAGGGAGTCGAGACCGTCGTAGTCCACCGGGACATGGGGCGCGAGTGACCGGTCGGACCC